>NZ_MRYC01000016.1:0-71229 GCF_001921765.1 Psychrobacter sp. C 20.9
TTAAGGTCAGATTGAGTAGTCATTGCTTATTCTCCTGTTAGTGGATTATAAGCAGTTACACAGAGTTTGGGAAACTCCCACACTCGCATGTCTACAATAAAAATAATAAAATTGCAGGTTTTCTATGCAATGATGAAAAAAGCTTCCTTCAATGCTTAGAAGGCGCAAAAGACGTTGTATTTTCTCTTATGCAAAGAATATTTAAAGATAGGAACCATAAAAAAGTAGATATCGTTGCTGTTGAGCAGGTCAGTCAATGCCGCTTTGAAGATTGGCGTATGCACAGTCTTAACTTAAGCGCCAGCAATTGGCATAGACTGTCTGATCATGCGCAGTTAGGAGAGATCTCACCATTCAAACCAGAACACTGGCCATACTGGTTTATTGAATACTTTATTGAATGTGTGAGGAAGTTCGACTACTCTAACATCAGTCATGACACAAACTACATCACCTTTGATGACTTAGGTTACTCTGAGCTTGAAGAAAAGTTAACTCAAGATAATATCTTATTATTTATATTTCTTGGGCTACTGGTCGCGTCAACCGCCGCTGTCCTATTATTCAGGTACGACGTTATTCCTTAATGACTCAGTTAGACACCTTATTAATCATTTGAGCATAACTCAATGTTAATCATCTCAGTATATCTTAGTAGAACCATCAAAACAGGGCTGTTAATTGATCAATAGCCCACTTGAAACAGACGGCATTTGCAGACCTATTTAAAAAGATTATTTAGGCTTTTATACCAAGGTATTTGTAGTCCAGGTATTTGTAGTCCGGGTATTTGTAGCCTACGTTATGAACTCGGGCACTGTGCACTTGAGGCTATTACCTTGCCGTCGCTGAGACGATACGCCAACAGACAGTTGCCCCATACACACCCACCATCGAGTGCACGCGCATGTGGTAAATCAATCTCGCCTTGTAGCGCGGCCCAGTGACCAAATAGTATCTTACGCGTGCGCGGTACTTGCCACTCAAACCATGGTAAAAAATCAGTTGGCATAGGCTCATCTAGCGCTGCTGTAAAGTCAAACTCAAGCAAACCATCCTGCTGACACAGGCGCATACGAGTAAAGTAATTGGCAATTGCTCGCATTCTGGTAAAGCCTTCAATACCTGCGTGCCATTTATCGGCTTTTTTACTATAGAGATTTGGCAGTAGTTCATCAAGCTGCTCTAAGCTACCTTGCAGCTGCGATTCTAGCTCTTTTGCATATATTGCTGCTGCCTCAATACTCCAATGTGGTGGAATCCCTGCATGTACCAGCACCGTATGCTCATCTGGGTACGCCAATATCGGCTGCCTGCGTAACCACTCAAGCAATTCATCACAGTCATCGGCTGCAAAAATTGGCGCTGTTTTGTCTTTGCTCTTGAGTTTTGCAGCGCCGCGCCAGACTGCAATTAGATTGATGTCATGATTGCCTAATACCGTTGCTGCAGCGCCCTGCTCACACAACGCTTTGACGTCGCGTAAGGTATTTAATGAGTCCTCACCACGCGCTACCAAATCACCGGCGAACCATAACTTGTCTTGAGTAGGATCAAAATCTAATGTCTCTAGTAATTGCAGATAAGCCGCGTGGCAACCTTGTAGGTCACCAATGACATATTGATGGCGAAAACTCATAATCCCTCTATGATTTTTATATAATAATTGGTCATTATTTACATTAAACGTCTATATGACGAGCCTGATTGCTTAGATTGACAAAATCTGTAACGCTTAAGGTTTCGGGACGTGCCTGCGGATCGATACCGCAAGCGGCGAAATCATCCTCACTCAGCGTCGGCAGCAAGGTTGATTTTTTGAAGATAGCGCGTAGCGTTTTGCGACGATGGTTAAAGGTCTCACGTACCACGATAGCAAAATGTGCTTCATCCTCTGCTACTATCGGTTTGTCAATATGCGGTGTCAGTCGAAAAACAGCACTGGTGACTTTTGGCGGAGGATTAAAAGCCCCACGAGGCACAGTCAGCAAATAATCTGTATCACAGTAATACTGCATGATGACAGACAGACGACCATAAGTTTTGCTACCAACATCAGCCGTGATACGCTCAACCACTTCTTTTTGTAGCATAAAATGCATATCTTGAATGACATCGGCAAAGCTCAGCAAATGAAACAAAATAGGCGTTGAGATGTTATATGGTAAGTTACCTACCACGCGCAGTTTACCGCGCTCCTCGCTGTAAAGCTCACGATAGTCCACATGCATGGCGTTATCTTTGATAATCGTAAAATTTGGATGGCTATTGGCACCAATACGAATACGTAAGCTATCAGCCAAATCGCGATCCAACTCTACGACTGTCATCGCATCCACTTCTGCTAATAACGGCTCGGTCAATGCGCCCATACCAGGCCCAATCTCAATCAAATTGTCATCGCGCTCGAGACGAATGCTTTCAACGATTTCGCGAATGACGCTGGTATCATGCAAGAAGTTTTGACCAAAGCGCTTACGCGGCTGGTGCTTGGCAGTACGTAAACTGTTAGAAATAGTTTGAGCATCAAATGAAGTTTTGGACATAAAAGAGTCTTAATGTATAAAAGAGAAATGGGCGATGATAATGTAATAGCAGCAATGTTTTAGCTTTATAATGGTAAATTATACCACAGCTCCTAATTAGGCTGTGTTTTTGAACGATTATTATCGGCAGACGAGCCATGCTTTTGGGTAACCGACCCAGTAATTTTTTTCTCTGAATCCATTTAATATAAACGCTGCTATAACAACAATGGCAGCACTAAAACGAGCGCTAGCAGACAAAAACAAGTCCAAAGATGTGAGTCATCATAATAGTTGCGGCGTAAAGCTAAATCGATAATGAATCGATTTTAACGTTTCACACGTCTGATAAAGCCCGACTACATAATGTAAGTGATCATGTCTCACCTTTTAAGTTTGAAAAGCGGTATTATGATAATTTAATCCTGTCAGGCATTGCTACCTCAATCCAGTAAACCAGTCTCTGAAATAGTCGAAGCGGTTCAGCCCCACGCGATCGTCAGCCCGCCAGACCCATGCCCTTAGGGAATTCAAATATGATCCTGAAACTTAACGTCACTCTCCATTATCGACTCTCAGAGCCGATGGATCTTTTGCTTCAGATCGAAGCCGCTGATCTTGCGGATCAGCGGGTGCGATCGACCGAGATTTGGACATCAGACGTTGCGCATTTTTCACGGGTCGCCGCTGATGATGGCATAGGAGAACGGATTTGGATTCACGCCGAAGGAGATTTTAGCTGCACTTACCTCGCAGAAATCGCCGTTGACCGTCCTGCCTTGGACATATCGGCATTGTCCCAAACGCCCCTGCATCTTTTGCCTGGAGAGACGATCAGGCATTTGATGCCGTCTCATTATTGCCCGTCAGACCAGTTTCAAGCTTTCGTGGAAGCTGAGTTTGGCGATCTTGCTGGCGGCGCACGGATTGCTGCGATGCGCGATTGGATCGAGTCGGCGTTTAGCTATGTGCCCGGATCGAGCCACGCCCAAACCACCGCGCTCGATAGTTTTGTTCAACGTCAGGGCGTATGCCGCGACTTCGCGCATGTTCTCGTGACATTAGCGCGCGCGTCGTCGATACCGGCTAGGTTCGCGAGTGTTTATGCGCCCGATGTGACGCCACAAGACTTTCATGCCGTGGCCGAGGTCTATCTCGGAGGGAGCTGGCACCTCATTGATCCGACTGGCATGGCAGGTGCAGACACGATGGCTCGCATCGGTGTTGGGTCCGATGCATCCAGCGTCGCATTCTTAACCTCGTTCGGATCCATGGAATTGGTCAATCAATCGGTATCCGTGACTAGGCAAGCTTAGGCTCCTGATCCTAGGATTGCGTGCCTGCGTTTAAGACCATAACCGCCGCCGTAATACAAAGGAGATGGCAGTGGTCTTGGTCCATCGGTTTCACGCTCTTCCATTCTTCACCGTGCAGATCAAAGTTTCCGTTCACCGGATCAAGGACACGGTAAGAAAGCGTCTCAGGCTGTATTTTTGAGATATTTTATCTATAAACTATCTCAAATGTAGCGCAACCAACATAGCAGCTTTTTGCTCCCGAACCATTTACCATAATGCAGCTTTGTGCGAACAATCAAGAGAGATAGAAGATTTTAGCTGCGGCTAAACTGTTGATGTCAGATATAAGGGTAAATCAGAAACTTATCGTATGAGTTTTAGATGAAGGTTATAGTAGGCAGTTAATCTTAGTATATATCATCGTGTTACCTTTCAAAAAAATAAGGGTCATAAGGTGCGTTTGATGAGTCTAGCCACAAATGGAATGCTTCGGAAATTTCCTTTCTCTTATCCTCTGGAGCATCTGGATAAGGATAAAATCTATTATAATCGTTTCTGAAGTGACTGCTTCTAATCTGTTTAGATAGCCGGTCAATAAAGTTCTTTCCTTGTTCAAGATAGTTTTTTATCGCGTCTTCATCTAGAATCACACATTTCTCAAAAACTATAAGTCTTAAGAAAATATTAACCTTAAGGTACACTCCCTCATGGTCTTGATATAGCTCCCACCAATGAAGCTCCACTTCTATTAATTTCATGTTAGCACTTTCCAAAATTTTTTAATTTACCTAAAATTAATATAAGACCTGAGTTATAAGTTTTTTAGCTAAGGATTAGTTTATGGCACCCTAGTGAGGACTTGAAACTTGAGCTGTGGGCTAATGGTAGCAATGTTTTAACTTTCTGAGATAACTACAGTGTACTTCATAGTATACATGCAGTGAGCTTTTGGATTTTTATTTAGTATAAGCGCTATTACTCGTAATGGAGTTACAGAAACTGTCTGATTTACTGGAAATTAAAATGGAAAGGTATAAATTATCACGTTTTCTACCACACAATAAAATTCTAGATTACATTACGGCATTGGGTGAGGATCAGGATAGTTTAACAACATTCATGATATACAATGCTGATGATTATGGGGTTTATCTGATAACCCTTTTAGATGAGATTGCAAAGAAAAAACATACATCTTTTTGGTATGGTCAATTAGGTGACTTGTGCATGGTTTATCTACATTACGTAGATGGCGCTAGACTATCTGCCTTGTTTTATTTTATCAAAGCTCATGAATTAGATTCAAAGGATACTTCTATACTGAATGCTATTATGGATTTAGGTGAACCACCTGAAATTGTCCTGACTGAAGATCAAAAGAAGTATTATGCTGCTAAGCTGCTAGCATTAGAACCTGAAAGTGAAAAAGCTTTAGCTGTCATCAATTCGTGATCGGTGCGCTATACAGGCATCGAACTGTTGACTATATTAATCTATCGCTACACTGCTTTTATGCTAAATTTAGACAACTCTTACTCCTTTTGAAGAGAATAAGCATTTATGAAAAAAATTAGCTATATGGATTTTAGGTTAGATGTACTTGATGACTTTTTCTTATGTCTAGTTAATAAGCCAAAGACCGATATAAGTTATGACGAAGTTTTAGGGTATGTAGACTATCATTACGAAGAAGGTTTCTCAGAGATTGAGTTATTCTTAGTCAGTTTCGTACTTTACGTTTTATGCGGTAAATTCGACGTGACAAGCAGTTTCTCCAAAACACTTAAAAAAAACCTATTAAACCAGATCGAATCTCAAGACTTTAGAAACTTTATTCGACAAGTTGTAGATGAAGATAGAAATAACCTTTTTCACGATATGTATTTAGTTGGTCTTATATCTAAAGATATGAGAGACAATCTTTGTAAATGAATTTCAGCTATTCTGATTCACACATATCAAAACTAGCACAGATTAGTTTTATTAACGTCATGCATAGGGTTTTTATAGGGCATACCCTAGCAGAACTAGCTATCTCACCTCTCAAACCTATTAACAGACTACTGAAAACAGACTGTATAATGGAACCACTTATATTAAGTCGTCTTTGATTATTTATAAATAGGTATTACTCACACTAAAATCATCCAGTACGACGTGAACAATACCTATACGGCGATGAGTCATAACAGATATATCAATTAGTGAGTGACTTGTCAGCCATCTCGTTTGCCATATTTAGTGCTTGATATAGACTGGTCGCACTCGCCCCGCCACGCCCTGCCAAATCTAGCGCCGTACCATGATCGACAGAGGTGCGAATATAAGGCAAACCCAAGGTTAAATTAACGGTATCGCCAAAGCCGTGTGATTTGAGTACAGGCAATCCTTGGTCATGATACATCGCGATGACCGCATCACAGTTCGCTAAATGTCTGGTGGTAAATAACGTATCCGCTGGCATCGCCTCTGAAACATTGACGCCCGCATCGATGAATTCTCGTAAGACTGGGTTGATGATTTCAATCTCTTCCATACCCAAATGCCCGCCCTCGCCTGCATGTGGATTGAGGCCGCACACTAGAATGCGAGGCTGCATGAGACCAAACTTTTCTCTCATGTCATCGATGACGATTTGTACCGTTTGGCGTACATTGTCGGCAGTAATCGCAGCAGGTATGTCTTTTAATGGCAAATGGGTAGTGACAAGCGCGACTTTCATCGCTTGATTGGCTAGCATCATGACGACTTTCTCACAGCCACTTTGCTGCATAAAAAACTCAGTGTGACCGCTAAACATAGTGCCATCTAACAGCTTGATACCAGCATCTATCAGCGCTGATTTTTGTAAGGGACCTGTGACGATAGCGGCGACTGTTCCATTTACTGCTAACTGATGAGCAATGTCTAATTGCTGAGCCACCATCGCTGAGTTAGCAGTATTGATTTGTCCGCCAGTAACTCGTTCTGCACAAGGGACATTAAGCAAAATGAAAGGACTATCAGCGTTGATCTTTTGCTTTGATATCTGCTCTACCAAGTTAACATCGAAGTTATCGGCATTTACATCTGTATTGATAGTATGCCAACTAGGTATGCTTTTGAGCACGCCAGCCGCGACCAACTCCTCTGCACGGACTTGCATCGTGCTCGCATCAGCGGTTACCCAAATGGGACGGTCAAAATCTTGCAGCTTGCCCTCTGCCGCCAAACTCAGTACGACATCCATTCCAATGCCCGCAGGCTCACCTGTCGTGATTAATAATGGACGTTTTTTTTCTGTCATAGCAATAGCCTTATTTTATTTAAATTTTTGATTTTATTATATTTATCGTCAATATTTTCAGTTGTTACGTTTAGACAATGGATGCGGTCTCTTATTTTATGCATAACAACCACTGTAGATTTAGTTGCTTACCCAGCCTAAAAAATCACATAATGTGTTAAACTTTCGCTTCTGATTGTAGCATTTGCAGACAAACCTGAGACCGCGTTTTGGTACTTCTATCGTAGAGGCGCGCTGCGTTTGTATTGCTCTATCATCGACATCTTTTTTTATACCCATTTTGACTTATTAGGCACTCATGGCAGAAAACGACAAAACCGACGACTTACTCAATCAGACACCGCCGCACAATATCGATATTGAAAAGGCATTGCTCGCGTCTTTGATGAGTATCGAAGAGGCGTACGACAAGATTGCCGATATCGTCACCAAAGATGACTTTTATGCTGGGCGACATCAATATATTTTTGATGCCATTGCTCACCTTGCAGCCGTGAATGAGCCTTATGATACGGTCATGGTACACGACTGGTTAGAGGCGCAAAAGTTACTCAAAGGTGCAGGTGGGGACAGCTACTTAGCGGATATTTTGAGCCAAAGTCCGGCGACCTTGTTTAACCTGACCGCTTACGCTCAGCGCGTACGTGAGCTCTCAACGCTGCGTCAGCTCATTACCACGGGTAATGACATGCTAGCGCTGGCCTACAATCCAAAAGACCAAAGCGTTAGTGATATCTTGGACAATGTCGAAGGCAAGATATTTAGCATCAATGAGCAGCATAACAAACGTGCTGAGCAGCGTGGCCCTGTCGGTATTACTTCGGTCTTAACCAATGTTATCGATCAAATCCAAGAGTTAAAGTCCAACCCTGACGGTATGATTGGTTTACAAACGCCATTTGTCGAGCTCAATAACAAAACGCAAGGGCTACAATCAGGCGACTTGATTATCGTCGCCGCTCGTCCTTCTATGGGTAAAACCACTTTTGCAATGAACTTGGCAGAAGGGATTTTGTTTAATGAAGATTTGCCCGTTGTGGTGTTTTCGATGGAGATGCCTGCAGAATCTATTGTCATGCGTTTGCTGTCATCATGGGGTGCGATTAATCAGACACACCTGCGCTCTGGGCAAATGAATGAAGATGAATGGGCAAAAATGATGAATGCCATTCAACATCTGCAATCAAAGCATTTGTATATTGATGACAGTACCGCCCTACCGCCCTCTGAGATGCGCTCTCGCTGCCGCCGTATCGCCAAAAACCATGATGGGCGCTTGGGTGCTATCGTGGTCGATTATCTTCAGCTCATGAAAGTGCCAAGTCTAGATGGTAACCGTGTTGGCGAGATTTCTGAGATTTCTCGTAGTCTAAAGGCACTCGCACGTGAGCTTGAATGTCCCGTGATTGCGTTGTCACAGCTTAACCGTAGCCTAGAAAACCGACCAAATAAACGCCCAATTATGTCGGATCTACGTGAATCTGGTGCAATTGAGCAGGATGCCGATTTGATTATGTTCATCTATCGTGATGAGGTTTATAATGAAAACTCAGACCACAAAGGCGTGGCGGAAATTATTATCGGCAAGCAGCGTAACGGTCCTATCGGCACCGTACGTTTGGGTTTTGAAGGTCAATTCACCCGCTTCATTAATCTAACGCCAGAATACTATCAGGGCGTGAGTTTTGAGAATGATGAGTAATCAGCGTTATAACATTTAAGTCTTAGTAAAATGTAAGCCCATACCGATTCTGGCTTACTCACAAGTTAGTAAGTAGCTTTAACCACATAGCCAGTATAGTATCAACTCCATTGATGCTGTACTGGCTTTATCACTTCATAATTCTACTCATAAAGAAGGCGATTATGCGCACCATTACCATAAAACCAAAAGCCATTACTCATAATCTCAATCAAGTAAAACAACGCGCACCGCAAGCAAAAGTCTTAGCGATGGTCAAATCCAATGCGTATGGGCATGGCGTTGCAGCGGTATTACCAGCCCTGCAGCAAGCAGATGGTATTGGGGTTGCGACTTTAACCGAAGCATTAGAAGCCAGACAATTAGGTTGGGAGAAAACCATTGGTCTAGTAGAAGGGGCATTTAGTGCTGATGAGTGGCAACAAGCCATTGATCATGATATTAGCTGCGTGATTCACCACGGACCTCAGCTAGAGTGGGCACTACAAAATTTCCCGCCAGCTGGTAGTGCAACTAATGTGGTTTGGCTAAAATATAATACAGGTATGAACCGTTTGGGTTTCAATGCTGAGGGCGTACTATCAGCAGCCAAGCGTTTGCATGAAGCAGGTTATCAGCTGATCCTAGCCACCCATTTTGCCAATGCTGATGATCATGACCATCCATTAAATGCCATGCAGATTGAGCGCTTCTCAAGCGTACTTGCGACCTTGCAAGATACCATTAGTGCAGATATCAAAGGCTCATTGTGCAATTCTGCTGGTACCATAAATTTCCCAGAGCATCATTATGATTGGGTGCGCCCAGGTATTATCTTATACGGTAGCTCGCCTGTCGTCGATAAAAGCGCGCAGGATTTAGACTTGCAGCCCGCGATGGAGTTTAGTGCTCAAATCATGGCATTACAAACGGTCAGTGCCAATGATGCGATCGGCTATGGTAGCCGCTGGCGTGCGCAGCAAGACACCAGAACCGCTCTCGTGAGTGTGGGTTACGGAGACGGCTACCCGCGTGTAATAAGTGACGACGCTTATGTCACCGTCATCGATACTAACGACAATCAAAGCTACCGTTGTCCTGTGATTGGGCGTGTGGCAATGGATATGATCGTCATTGATGTCAGCAAAACGCCTGAAAGCCTTACTTTGGACAGTAAAGTCATGCTCTGGGGCGATGCGCCGCGTGTCGATGAAGTGGCAGGACATGCTGGGACCATTAGTTATGAGCTATTGTGCCGTCTCAGCATACGTCCAGACCGTATACAGGCCTAGGTACTCACCTTAAGCAAGCCGTTATTGATAGCTCATTGATATGAGTTTAGTCTACTTGGTGAGCTATGTAATCTTGGTAAAATTGCACGTTTACATTGAAAGTAAATACGCTATACTAAAAGTTTGTTGTCAACCCAGTATGCGCACTGACGCGATGCTATTGAAGACTGATGACGTTTCACTGACTGCGATCGACTGCTAGGATTACTATGAGTTTGCGCCATTTTTTAACCTTATCTGATTTAACCAAACAAGAACTAGAAAACTTAATCAAACGCGCAAGCGAATTGCGTAAGATGCAACATGCAGGCGAGATATACCAGCCTTTTGTTGGTCGTACGCTTGGCATGATATTTGAAAAATCTTCAACGCGTACCCGTATCTCATTTGAGACCGGCATGGGTCAATTTGGTGGTAATGCCATATTCTTATCACCCAACGATACACAGCTCGGTCGCGGCGAGCCACTAGAAGACTCAGCACGCGTGATTTCTAGTATGGTAGATATCATTATGATTCGTACCTTTGGGCACGAAAAAGTAGAGACCTTTGCTGAATATTCAAGCGTACCTATTATCAATGCATTGACCGATGATTATCATCCTTGTCAATTGCTTGCTGATATGCAGACCTATTACGAGCATCGCGGTAGTATTGAAAATAAGATCGTCACGTGGGTTGGTGATGGCAACAATATGTGTTCATCATTTATGCAAGCTGCTAATCAATTTGGTTTTGAATTACGCGTGGCAGCGCCTTATGGGTTCGAGCCTGATCCAAAACTTATGGAACGCTTTTCACATTGCGTGAGTTTGGTAGAAAACGTACAAGACGCAGCCAAAGATTCTAATTTGATTGTCACCGATGTATGGGCAAGTATGGGTCAAGAGTCCGAGCAAAATACGCGCGCACGTCGTTTTGCCCCTTATCAAGTGACGCCGTCTCTACTAGACAAAGCCGATCCTGAAGTGGTGTTTATGCATTGCTTACCCGCCCATCGTGGTGAGGAGATCTCTCATGATATGCTAAATGATCCGCGCTCTGTTGTGTGGGATGAAGCCGAAAATCGTCTACATGCGCAAAAAGCCTTGATGGAGTTTTTGCTAAAAGACAAAATCAAACTACCTGCCTAACTTACCGTGTAAAAAACAGTAAGATAAGTTATTAGTCCGTTCATAAATAAAAAAGCCGTTCAGATTTGGACGGCTTTTTTATCTGTAAAAATGGCTTGAGACTGTATTCTTGAGACTGTATTAACGCGTAAGCGTCGTTACGCCATCTGCACTGGCTTTTAATAGCACATCCGCTTGGTTTGCCGCAAAGATACCATTACAGACCACACCCACGATATTATTCAGCTCTTTTTCAAGCGCGATTGGATTACTCACATCCAAGTCATAAGTATCTAGAATGACGTTGCCGTAATCAGTGACAAAGTCTTCACGATAGACAGGCTCACCGCCCAATTTTGCTAATTGACGCGCGACATAAGAGCGTGCTTGCGGCAGGACTTCAATTGGTACTGGAAACGCGCGACCTAATATATCAACGCTTTTGCTTTCATCGACCATACACACAAACTTTTTGGAAGCAGCCGCGACGATCTTTTCGCGAGTCAATGCACCGCCGCCGCCTTTGATAAGTTGCAAGTGTTCATTGACCTCATCAGCACCATCAATATAAACATCTAGCGTACCAGCAAAGTTTAGATCAACAATTTCGATACCAAGCGCACGCAGTTTGTCTTCAGTCACCTGTGAGCTGGCAACCGCACCAGCAAGCTTCAATTGTGGCAACAACTCAATCAAACAGTTGACCGTACTACCCGTCCCTACCCCAAGTATCATATCATCTTCGATATAGCTTAGGGCGGCGCGGGCGGCGGCTTGCTTTTGTGCTTGCTGATCACTCATCATAAATCCTTGGAAAATAAACGTATGGTCTTAAAAAAAGTAAAAGGCTAAAACAGATAAAATGCGCGGCTATTATAACCGATGATATTCATCGATGTTAGCGCAATCACAATTCTAATTCGGTAGTCATATAATACTTATCTCACAACGTTCTTCACCACACGCTTTCACTTTATATTCATTCAGGCATGAAACCCCAAGAAAAATGCAATTGAGTCTTGCAAGATACTCAAAATCAGCATAGGCTAATCTATTTCGTTTTTATATTCATTCTGTTTAGGGATTACTATGCTGTCACACTGGGTACGAGCCATACTACAAGCCACCGTCTATGACGTTGCGATTCAAACACCACTTGAAACGGCGCCCAAGCTGACCCAACGTTTTGCCAATGACATTCGTTTTAAACGTGAAGACTTACAACCTGTTAAATCTTTTAAGTTACGAGGTGCCTACAACCGTATCAGTCAGCTAAGCGATGAGCAAAAAGCGCGCGGCGTTATCTGCGCCTCAGCAGGCAACCATGCTCAAGGCGTGGCTTACTCGGCGCGCAAACTGTCACTAAACAACATCATCGTTATGCCAACGACTACGCCTGATATTAAGGTAGAAGCCGTCAGAGTGCTTGGTGGCAATGTCGATCTGCATGGCGATAGTTTTGATCAAGCAAACCGCTATGCAATAGATCGTGCTGAACGCGAAGGACTTACCTTTATTCCACCTTATGACGATGAGCTAGTTATCGCAGGACAAGGAACCATTGCGCTTGAGCTGACACAACAATGGCGCAACATGGATTACGTCTTTGTTGCCGTCGGTGGTGGCGGTCTGATTTCAGGTGTCGCCGCATTTTTGGGAGAAGTGGCACCGCATGTCAAAGTGATCGCGGTAGAAGCGGAACAATCAGCTTGCCTAAAAGCCGCACTTGAAACGGGTGAACGTGTCAAACTTGAGCAAGTCGGACTGTTCGTCGATGGCGTGGCAGTCGCGCAAATTGGTGAATTGCCTTTTGACGTCGTGCGTACTCAGAAAAGTGACAATTCAGGCCCTATCGTGGAGCCTAACGTCGTCACCTGCAGTAACGATGAAGTCTGCGCAGCGGTCAAAGATGTGTTTGAGGAGAGCCGCAGTATCGTGGAGCCTGCAGGCGCGTTAGCGGTTGCTGGTATGAAAAAATATCTTCAAGCCAACGAGATTACGGGCAAAAACTGCGCGGCCATCATTTGCGGCGCTAATATGAATTTCGACCGTCTGCGTTATATTGCTGAGCGCACTGAGATTGGCGAGAAAAAAGAAGCTATCTTTGGTGTTACTATCCCAGAACAAACTGGCGCTTTCTTGAACTTCTGCCGCAGTCTGCACGGTCGTAATATTACTGAGTTCAACTACCGTGCCGATAGCAAAAAGTCACCAGACTCAATGGAGCCTGCCTCAATCTTTGTCGGTATTGCATTAAAAGAAGGTGAAAAAGAGCGTCAAACTATTAGTACTCAATTGGCAAATGATGGCTATAATGCTTATGATTTGACCGATGACGATATCGCCAAATCGCATATTCGCCATCTGATTGGTGGTCATGCCAAGGTCGAAAATGAGCAGCTGCTACAGGTGGTGTTTCCAGAGCGCCCAGGTGCCTTACTTACTTTCCTAGAAAAATTAGGCGATGATTTTAATATCACTTTATTCCATTATCGTAATCATGGTGCCGCTGAAGGTCGCGTATTGGTTGGTCTGCAAGCTTCTGACAGTAACTCTCGTCAGCTACAAGACGCCCTTTTGGATATCGGTTACGACTGTACGACGGTCAATGACAATATTGGCTATCAGTTGTTTTTAAGATAACCTCCTAAGAGTATGTTCCTAAAATGAATAACAAAAGCGGCTTCTCTTACGATAAGCCGCTTTTTGCATCATATAACCCGATACTAAGTACTACAATCACAAAAATCAATTTGCAAATAGTAAAGTTGCCCTAATATTATTTATATAAAACTATAATTTAATATAAAAACGAATGTAAAAGGATTCTTATGAGTAAGAATACAAATAATAACCCTCAAAGTCTGGCCAAAATTCGTCTCGATAAATGGTTATGGGCAGCCAGGTTCTACCGCACACGTACGCTTGCCAAGCAAGCCATTGAAAGCGGACGTGTCCATTATGGTGGCAGCCGCGTCAAGACCAGTAAAGAAATCTCAGTCGGCGATGAGCTAACCATTCGTCAAGGCTCAGCGACCGCCATGACTGAAAAGACTGTCATTGTTGAGGCGCTATCTGCACAGCGGGGCAATGCGACCGCCGCTGAGGTGCTATATTCAGAGACCAAAGAGAGCGAAACGCGGCGTGCTTATTATGCCGAACAGCGCAAACTGGCCAACCTTGCTCGTCCTGATAATAAGCCAAATAAAAAAGAGCGCCGTGACTTACAGCGCTTCAAAAGCAATCAAGATTGATACAGCATTACCCTCGCATCACCCAGTTACATATAGCATTGTCATAAACCCAGTATTAAGTGACGCTATTGTCTAGTCTCTGTCCTTGCCATTCAAGCGATTAAGCGTTACGCTAGTCGTTGGTTCAATCTATTGCATGCTAATAAAAGCCGCATTAACAATGCTGGTTTCTTATAGCATGTTTTTTTGTTATAGAAGGTCATATTATGCTGATGAAAGCCTGTACTCCCTCGTCTGTATTATTGGTTTGTTTAGGAAATATCTGCCGCTCCCCTACCGCTGAGGAAGTTTTCCGTCAGCAGGCAGCAATCGCTGGACTCTCCATAAAAATAGATTCAGCAGGCACCAGTGACTGGCACGTTGGTGACTCACCCGACGCACGCTCACAGCGTCATGCCAAGTCTCACGGCTACAAAATAAATAAGCTCGTTGCACGCCAAGTCAGCGCCGATGACTTTCGTGATTTTGATTTGATCTTAGCCATGGATTCACAGAATTTAGCCGACCTGCAAGCTATTAAAGATGGCATCATAGATACAGAAGATGACTTGGCAAAGCTGGCCCTATTTAGTGAAGAAGACCCTACCTATTGCGGCAGTGATGTGCCAGATCCATATAAAGGCGATAACGATGATTTCGAAGAGGTGATCGAGCGTATCGAATCAAGCGCCCAAGCTTGGATAGAAAGCTGGAAAGCCTGCTAGCCATACCGTCTATATTTCTGCTACTCTTGCATCCGGTATCCTCTATAATATAGTTAATCCTCTATAAAAGAGCTGCAGCGTTAACCGTGCTTGAAGTATCACAGTTACGTCTGCACTCAACTGCGTTGTATCTCTTTTAAATTGAATCAACTATAGCTACCTTATTATTTATTATCCTTTTGCCCCATAGGCTATGTTATGACCCAAGCTGCACGCCTTGATCTCGACGCTCAGACCATGACTATAAATGACTCATCAGCGACTCTGTTAGTCAGTAATTCAGTCGATTTGGCACATAGCAATACGATGGCACTGTCGTGTGTCGCTGACTCTGTAGTGACGTTGACCAATGAGGCACAGCTTGATGACTTTATGGCAACCTATGCAGAGGATGTAGAGCATCAGCTGTCATTATTTGTCTTATCTGGCGGTAGCAATGTTTTATTACCAGCAGCGTTAAATGCGGTGGTATTGCAACCCAAAATGCGCGGTATTCACTTGACTGCACAAACCGACGATTATGTTGATATTGAGGTGATGGCTGGGGAAAATTGGCATGATCTAGTCGTACATACAGTCAATCAAGGCTGGTATGGGTTAGAAAACCTTGCGCTCATACCTGGCCTAACTGGTGCAGCGCCAGTACAAAACATTGGTGCTTACGGTGTGCAATTAGAAGACTGCCTACAATATGTACGCGCCTATCATTTACCGACACAAACTTGGCACCATTTATCAGCGGCCGACTGTCAATTTGACTATCGTGATAGTATCTTTAAACGCACGCCAAACACATGGCTTATTAGTCGCGTCGGTTTCAGGTTACATACTGATCCTACCAATATTTTAGCCAGCTATGGAGATGTACAGACTGTGGCGCAGCGCTATGCGGAACAACAAGAGCGCGAGCAAGCCAATCCTCATGACGTTATGCAAGCCATTATAGATATTAGACAACAAAAGCTGCCAGACCCAAAACAGCTGCCTAACTGTGGTAGTTTTTTTCAAAATCCTATTATTGGTCAAGATCAATTTACGGCGTTGCAAACAACTTATCCAGCTATCGTTGGTTATCCGATGCCTGACGCGATGGTAAAAGTTGCCGCAGGTTGGCTCATCGAGCAAGCAGGATTAAAAGGGGGCGGCATCGCACCTATCATGACTCATAAACATCAGGCGCTGGTACTGACCAATCATACTCCTTATCAAGCAACTCAAGAAGATGTGGAAACAGCACAGCGCTATATCGCCAACATCGTCTATGAGAAATTTGCAATTCAGCTATCACGTGAGCCAGTTTGGGTGAATGCTGATGGCTCAATTGGATATGCTGAGCATGTGGTCTAAACAATCATGGTCTAAACGCTTATGGCGAAACTATTTGCGTTCAGCCGAACGAATGGTGAAGCTATTCCGTATCATCAATATTACCTTTGTATTAGGCTCGACGTCTGTTATTTTAGTCCTAATCAGTTTGTTCACACCGCTATTCTCACAAGCCGTTGTCTATATATTTGCGCTTCTTCCTTTACCAAAAATGCCTTCTGCTGCTATGAGCTCTCCGCCGACTGCTTACGTGGTATTAGGCGGTGGTCTAACTAATGATAATAACAATCAAATCATCCTCAATCGCTATAGCCTGAATCGTGCCCGTACCGCGGCTGGGGCCTATCACGATCTTCCCTTACCTATTGTACTAAGCGGCGCTGAAGCCCCTTGGCTCGGTCAATGGCTCATTGAGCATGGTATCGATGGGCTGATAAGCGAAAATGCCAGTATGAATACGTGCGAAAACGCCCGTTTTACAGCCAAGCGTATTCCGCTTCATCACGTTTACCTTATTACTGATAGTTATCATATGGCACGTGCGCGCAGACAGTTTGCCTTGAATGGTATTAATAGCACACCGCTTAGCGCACCATTGCCAGTTAGACGCGACTGGATGAAACCTGCGCAAAACCTAAGTCATTCACGGCGGGCTGTTTATGAAATCGCCGCCTATCTACGGGATGTGATACGTCCGCAAATGAACTGTCGTCACGCCGATGATGTGACTTCACAGCAGCTCCTAACACCGCGAGGCAGTGCCAAAAAAGCATCTGATGAATAGGTTTTTATACTAAACGCGCAGCTAATATCGTCATATGATGCTACGCCTCATTCTAATCGCTACAGATCATCCACTGCATTTGCGATGGGTGTATAATAATAAAAGACACTGCTATTGAAGAGAGTTACCATGCTCAGTATATTTTTATTAATCCCATTAAGTCTCATGCTATTTGTGGTTGCCATCTGGGCGGTGCGTTATGCGGTAAAATCAAACCAGTTCGAAGATTTGGACAATGCATCACAGCGTATCATATTGGATGATCGTCAAGAGCGCAGGCAAACCATGCAGGCTCATGAGCGCGCGGTTCAGTCTCAGCCTTCTGCTGATACCGAGCCGTCAGATGATAACGTTGATAAAGATGCGCTCGTTCGTACTGATGTAGAGAAAAACACAAAAATCTAACCTTTATTCTCCTCTCTTTTCATCGTGTAATGATGAGCTTTCGTTAGATAATAATCGTGTCTATAGATACGGCCTTTATGACTTTTAGGAGATGCATCCATGACCATGGCTTTACTTGCTGCGGCATTACTGATGGGGTTTTTTGGCTCGCCGCATTGTTTGGGTATGTGTGGGGGTCTTGTGACGGCATTTGGTCTGTCTATGAAAGATGTCAGCCCTACTAAACGCCGCGCGCTGGTGGCCACCTATCATCTTGGCCGTCTAATCAGTTATGCATTATTAGGTTTGGTCGCAGGACTTATTGGTGTCACGGTACTAGCGCCATTGATGCAGGGCAACAGCATGCCGCGCATCTTGTTAGGACTGGTATTGGTATTTGTCGGTGCTACCATGCTTGGCGCGCCGTTTTTGACAAAGCTTGAGCGTTTTGGTATGCGCTTTTGGCAATACCTTAGCCCGCTGCGTCAAAAAGTGTTTCCACTCAATACTTTTCCACGCGCACTGACTGCTGGATTGTTGTGGGGCTTCTTACCTTGCGGCTTGGTCTATGGCGCCCTACTTATTGCTGTCTTCGCTCACAACCCATTAAGCGGTGCCGCATTAATGTTTGTATTTGGCTTAGGAACCATACCAATGCTAGTTGCAACGCACGAGACAGTTGGCTGGTTACGTGACAAGATTGGTCGTTTTCGCTTAAGGCAGTTAAATGGTGCGGTGATGGTACTCTCAGGTTTGGCAGTTGCTGTTGTTCCTATGGTCATGGCAAATATGCATGGCGGGCATGGTGGTGGACACGCACAGATGGATCATAGTAGCCACTCTGCTATGATGTCTGAGACAGATGCTCATGATATAGATCAGATGAATCACGATATGACGCCAGCTATGGATCATGATATACAAGACATGGATAATCATATGGATCATAGCATGCATGATGTGGGTGATGACGCCACCTCCATGCATCATGGTCAATAATTTCTAACACATAACTCGAGTACTGCGCGGACTTTACCAAGTGTACAAAAACCCCTTAATATCAAAAATGATATTAAGGGGTTTATTGGTTAAGTGATACCTATTTATAGCAATTATTCCTGCCACTGCTCAAGCGTAAACTTGGTTTCTAAATGCTTCTCTAATGCTGGTATATTAAATGCGTCATCTTCACTGACAAAGCTAATGCTAATGCCTGTTTGCCCAGCGCGGCCCGTACGACCAATACGGTGGACATAATCATCTGGTTGATCCGGTAAGGTATAGTTAACGACATGACTGATATCATCAACATGGATACCGCGCCCTGCAACATCTGTCGCCACCAAGATAGACGCGTGACCATCCTTAAAGCGCTGCAAGTATTTCTCACGTTTTTGCTGAATCACATCACCTGAGAGCATGACAATCTTATGTGCTTGACGCAGTTTATGATAGAGACGCTTGACTTGATCTTTGCGATTGGCGAATACAATGACCTTTTCAACGGCCTCATCACTAATAATACGCTGCAGGGCTTCGAGTTTTTGATCTTCTGTCAGTAAGTAAAAGTGCTGATCAACCAATTCGCTGGTTTTGTGTTCTGGCTCGATTTCCACAAACTGCGGCTCATGCAACCAGCGATACGCCAAATTCATCACATCTTGGTTAAAAGTAGCAGAAAACAGTAAGCTTTGACGGTCTGTATTGGCGGGCATACGCCCCACAAGGCGCTTGATATCAGGGATAAAACCCATGTCCAGCATACGGTCTGCTTCATCCAACACCAACACCTCTACTCGATCTAAATACACCATGCCTTTATTGGCAAGATCAATTAGACGGCCAGGCGTCGCCACCAAAATATCAACGTATTGGCGCTCAAGCTCATGCTGCTGGGTTTCGTAATTGGTACCACCCATGATACAGACACTATGCAGCGACGTATATTTGGTCAATGCTATGCAGTCATCAAATATCTGCTGAGCGAGCTCACGCGTCGGTGCCATAACGACTGCACGTGGCTCACCAAGATAACGCGTTTCGTCATGCGTAAAAGGACGCTTAAGTAACGCCTCCATAATAGTCAGCAAAAACGTTGCTGTCTTACCAGTTCCCGTTTGTGCCTGTCCGATGGCATCTTGATTTGCTAATGTATGCGGTAGTATTTTTGCCTGAATAGGCGTTAAATCAGTGAAACCCAAATCACTCACTGCCCGCAGGGTCGCGGTTGAAAGTGGCAAATCAGTAAACGTTGTAAAATTACTCAAAAAAATATCCTTTTAAATTAGTTGCTTGTATTTTATCAATCACAAATCAGCTCACAATAAAATTTCATATTGACATAAGCGTGACCAATAGCAGTCGCAACATTATATCTATAGATGACCGCTAGACATACGGGTACAAAAAAAGCCAAGCCCAATACCTGACCTACCAAATATGCTGCTGTTAACTCAACATGGGTAAGACAATACGGGCTTGACTCAGTAGTATATCAGTAGTTCGTACAGACATTATAACTAAACTGCTTTAATGTCTGGATAGATTACTCTTCTAACTTTCTGACTTCTTCAGCTTGTAGGCCTTTTTCACCTTCTACTACGCTGAACTCAACTTTTTCGCCATCTTTTAAAGAACGATAGCCATCACCCTGAATCGCGCGGAAATGGACAAAAATATCTTCTCCGCTGTCACGTTGAATGAAACCAAAGCCTTTTGAGTCATTAAACCACTTAACGATACCTTGCTCACGAGCTGACATAATATTACTTCCTAAAAAAGTTCGCTTAGCCCCAAATTCCTTTGCAACATTGCATATAAACGGGATCTAAGATGATGAAATCAAAAACTTAAGAGTACCAATCTAGTCACAGTCATCTTTAAAACGCTTATATAAAAGAAAGCCAATCTTGCAAACTATCTCTCATATCAATGATAGTAACAAACTTGCAATATTTATTGCATAAAAAATATCATAGCACGGGTTTTTAGCAACATAAAGACTTTTAACACGCTTTTTAATGCATGGGTGAGTTTTTCCTGTAATTTTTTTATAACCCAGCCTACAAGCTGCTATTATAAAGGGATACGCTGGATCAGCTTGTGCAACCTATTTGTCATGCATACCTTATTCATTATAATAAATCATCCACATATTTAAACAGCGATAGAGATTACTATGACGTCCTCTTCTCCATCTACAGCAGCAGAAAATCCTGCTGACCAACACATCGATCAGACACTCAATCACAAACTGCTATTGGTGAATGGCGTCAACCTGAACTTATTGGGTAAGCGTGAGCCTGAAATTTATGGCCATATGACGCTGGTAGATATCGAAAAACGCTTGGTCGAACGAGCCGCTCAGCACAGCATTGAATTAATTTGTATACAGTCAAATCATGAAGGCGATCTAGTAGATAAGATCCAATACTATGGCTTATTAGCAGACAAATCTGCCCAAGCTGATGCCATTATTATCAATCCTGCTGCCTTTACCCACACATCAGTTGCCCTACGTGATGCCCTATTGGCCACGCAAAAACCCTTTATAGAAGTACATTTATCCAACGTTCATGCGCGTGAGCCTTTCAGGCATCATTCCTATTTGAGCGATATCGCAGTAGGTGTCATCTGTGGTTTGGGTCATATGGGTTATGAGATGGCACTAGACTACTGGCTAAGCAATATTTATTCAGTCAATACAAGCACTTAAGGTGTTTCCTAATTTTATAGATCACTAGCTTTGTTAATAAAGTAAAACTTCTTATTTTTCACACATTTTGTTTTTCACACATTAGTTAAACAGTAATTGTTTGATGAAAATAATAGAATTATGACTGAGCAAACAATCCACTATATGGTGATATGAATGGCAAAAACGTCCGGAAAGCGCTTTATGAAACTCGCTGGTATGACAGCAAGCATCGCCGGCAAAGCCGCTAAAAACTCGTTTAAGCATCTCTCGAGTGACGAAGAAAAGCGCCTACAAGCTCGCTCAGACTTGATGCAAGACGTGGGTATCCAGATTGCCGAGACATTAGGTGAGATGAAAGGTGCGGTGATGAAAGTCGGACAAATTGCCTCACAGTACAAAGACGTGTTCCCGCCTGAGGTTGCAACTGCCCTAGAAAAACTCCAAAAAGATGCCCCGCCCATGCCTTATGCGCAAATACGTGCACAAGTTGAGCGTGAGCTTAAAGCACCGATGGCAGAGCTGTTCAGTGAGTTTGACGAGACGCCATTTGCCGCAGCATCTATCGGGCAAGTCCATAAAGCTGTGCTACCTTCTGGACAAAGAGTCGTGGTCAAAGTCCAGTATCCTGATGTCGATGAAAACTGTGATAGCGACCTCAAACAGGTGCGCATGGCGCTAAAAATTGCAGGTGTGCTCAATATGAGTAAGCAGTTGCAAGAGCAGTTATTTAATGAGATTCGACAGAGTCTACACGACGAGTTGGACTATACCAAAGAGGCGCACAATCTGCGTGTATTTGGTGCCTTTCATGCTGATGATGAAGGTCTCATTATCCCAAAAGTCATTAGCAGCCACTCTTCTAGACGGATTTTGACACTGACTGAGGAGATGGGAGAGACATTGACCGTCGCTGCAACATGGGACAATGCCATTAAGCAAAAAATAGCAAAGCGCTTGTTTCATTTTACCGCAGGACAACTATTTAGTCTGTACCGTATGCATTGTGATCCGCATCCAGGCAACTTTGCTTTTCGGCAGGATGGTAGTGTTGTGGCGTATGACTTCGGCGGTATTCGTAGTTATAGTGACAACGAGGTCCAACTATTCCGTCGTTTTGCCAAGCATGCTATCAAAGGCGATGTGACCGCGCTTGAGCAAGACCTTGTCGCCTTAGATATTCGCCGTGATGATGATAAAAACATCCCTGGCGAGTTTTATGAAAAATGGCTATCTATTGGTCTAAAACCCCTATCTATCCGCCCATACCAAGAAGGGCCATTTGATTTTGGTAGCAGTCAAATACACCATGAGGCGATTGCCCAAATGCGCACTTCATTAAAATACTTCGGTCAGTTTCAGCCCTCTGCCACCACCATGATGTTAGACCGTACCGTATCTGGACAGTACTGGAATCTGGTCAATCTTGGCGTTGAGACTGACCTCTCGCCGCTCGTTGATGAGTACATTGAGGTATAGATAAGAGAGCAATCGGTAGTGATATAAAACCTATCACTACCTATCACTAAATGTGGAGCGCGTGCCCGCAGCGATCACAAAAGTCTGCGCCTACTGCATGACCAAATTTACCGCAGTTTGGACAAGTGACAGGATTAAGCTGTGGGCGCATATTACGAGCCAGCTCAGAGGTGAATATCCCTGTCGGTACAGCAATAATCGAATAACCTGTGATCATAACCATGGTTGCAATCGCTTGGCCTAACGGCGTCTTGGGTGACATGTCACCGTAGCCAACCGTGGTCATCGTGACGACCGCCCAATAGATAGACAATGGAATACTGGTAAACCCGTTCTCAGGCCCCTCTACTACATAAATAATTGAACCAAAGATGGTTACTAATAGCACAAGGGACAAGAAAAAGACTGTAATTTTCTGCTGACTGGTTTTGAGTGCAGAAGCCAAAAAACCTGCCTGTTGCATATAGGCTTTAAGTTTTAGGACACGGAATACACGTAAGATACGCAGCACTCGTATGACTAGTAGATACTGCACCCCTACAAATAGTAAGCTCAGATAGCTTGGCAGCACAGACAGCAAATCCACTATCCCAAAGAAGCTAAACGCATAGCGCAAGCGATTGGGTGCTGAAAACAACCTTAGTGCATACTCAATGGTAAATAGAATGGTAAAAAACCACTCTGCATAAAAAAACAACGTGCCGTATTGCAAGCGCATGTACAACACACTATCAAGCATGACGACAGCCACACTGGCCAAAATCGCAATCAATAATACAATATCAAAGAGCTTACCCAAACGGGTATCCGTACCTTCGATAATAATATGCGTGCGGTTACGCAAGTGTGTTAGGGCTTCAGCGGTTGGTTGCTTCATAGAATCAGTAACTTTATAAAATCAATGGCTTGATAGCGTTCCATGACTTAAAATGTGATGGATAAGGGCAAGTTGGTCAAAACAGTTAAAACTGGTTTATAATATTGCTCACTTATCATAGTGAATACAATCTATAATTTGCCACAGTGTAGCAAAAAAGCACTCTCAACAACATACAAATCGTTAACGTGCAAGTAGCGCTATTACCTGATATAGACAAAGTAATGATAGTATAAAACAAGGTGATCAGACATCGAAGGCTGTAATTCATCGCCTTTTTGCACATAAAAAATAATACGTAAACCTTAAGGATATTATATGGCAGGCCATTCAAAATGGGCAAATATTAAACACCGTAAAGCCCGTCAGGATGCAGTAAAAGGTAAAATATTTACCAAAATTATCCGTGAAATCGTCTCAGCTGCCAAACAAGGCGACCCCGACCCTGACAAAAACCCGCGCTTACGTGCTGTTATCGAAAAAGCGCTATCAGTCAATATGACTCGCGACACGATCAACCGTGCTGTCGACCGTGGTACAGGCGGCGGTGATAATGAAAACATGGAAGAAGTCAGTTACGAAGGCTACGGTGTCGGCGGTGTAGCGGTACTGGTCGAAACCATGACTGATAACCTCAATCGTACGGTCAGTGAAGTCCGTCACGCCTTTACCAAATGTGATGGCAATCTTGGTACTTCAGGCTCAGTGGCTTATCTGTTTACCAAACGCGGCGAGATCACTTTTAATGATGTAAGCCTAGAAGATGAAGTCATGATGGTGGCACTAGATGCGGGCGCCGTTGATATCGAAAACGATGGTGAAAGCTTGCTTGTCATCACTGAGTGGGAAACTTTCGGTCAAGTTCAAGACGCGCTTAACGCTGCTGGTCTTGTCTCTGACAATGCTGAAGTCACCATGTCACCATCTACCACGGCTGAAATAGACAATGTAGAAGATGCTGAAAAAATCCTAAAAATGATCGATATGCTAGAAGATGCGGATGATGTGCAAGAAGTTTATACTAACGTGAACTTCTCTGCTGACGTCATGGCACAGCTTGAAGGATAGCCAGCTTAATAACTAAATACTGGCAAGAACACCCCCAGAAAAAGCACCAATCAATTGTCGGTTTGGTGCTTTTTCTGCTCACTCACTCAATAGTTCAAACGTTATATGTATATTTATCTTTACGTTCTACACCTAACCCCTTCAAGCGCTAGTAGATATTTCTTCTTATCTAATCCACCTGTATAACCGCCAAGCTTACCGTCGCTCGCAATCACTCGGTGACAAGGCACAATGATACTAAAAGGATTTTTGCCATTAGCCTGTGCAACCGCGCGGAACCCCTTCGGGCTATTAACACGCTGCGCGAGGGTGGCATAGCTGATAGTTTCGCCATATTCAATCTCTTGCAGCGCCCGCCATACGCTTTGTTGAAACTCAGTACCCATAGAAAAATCTAAGGGCAAGTCCAATGTCTTGCGTTTACCAGCAGCATAATCTTTGAGTTGGAAAATCGTTTCTATCAGTAAAGCTTGAGTAGGCTCTTTCATGCTTAGGCTATTGCTGTCTATAAAGGTAAAGTCTTCATCTGTCAGGCCATAATATTTTTTAAGTTTGGGGACAGATTTTGAGCTGTGCCAAGTATTACCGGGCAGCAGCCAGTTGGCTTCAACGAGCATAGGCCGACTATGCTCGCTGACATGCGCATTAGCACGGGCAATCAGCGTTAATTGATGTGACCCAAAAGCTGCTGTGGTAACTATCATAGCGTCTACTTCCATATTATCTTAAAAATGATTTACCAAATAAAACTGGCTATTTTTATTCTTTATCATCTGTCTCAAACAAAGCGGCGACAAACTGTTTCGGACTAAAGGCGCGCAAGTCATCAATCGACTCACCCACACCAATATAGCGGATAGGCACGTCTGTCGTTTCGGCAATGTTAAACACCACACCACCTTTTGCCGTACCATCTAGCTTCGTAATGGTGATACCTGTCAATGGTACAATCTTGTTAAATAGCTCAACTTGGTTAATGGCATTTTGACCCGTGCCAGCATCGAGTACGATCATACCTTCATGCGGAGCGCTTGGATCAGCTTTACGCATCACGCGCACCACTTTCTCTAACTCTGCCATCAAATGCGTCTTGTTTTGTAGACGGCCAGCGGTATCTGCTATGAGTACGTCGATATTTTTTGCTTTGGCAGATTGCATCGCATCAAAAATGACAGAGGCACTATCAGAGCCATGACCTTGCGCCACCACTGGGATATGATTACGCTCGCCCCAAATCTGTAGCTGCTCGGTGGCAGCCGCGCGAAAAGTATCCCCTGCCGCTAGCATGACTGATTTACCCTCACCTTGTAAGCGCTTGGCAAGCTTACCGATGGTTGTGGTTTTGCCCACACCATTGACGCCCACAACTAAGATAACAAATGGTTTTTTGCTGGTATCAATCACCAGCGGCTCAACTTTTGGCGTTAAGATATCGACCAGCTCACTTTGCAAGGCTTTATATAATGAATGGGCATAAATCAAGTCACCACGGGCAGTCTGCTCAGTGAGGCTCTTGATGATACGGTTGGTCGCGTTGACGCCGATATCGGCTACCAATAGCTGATCTTCAACCTCTTCTAACAGCTCGTCATCGATCTCTTTACCACCGATAAGTATGCTGACCATCCCTTCGGCCAAGTTTTTACGTGACTTACTCAGACCCGTCTTCATACGGTTAAACCAGCTGCCTTTTTTCTTATTTTCTGGTGACTCTTCAGCAGTTTCTTGCGGCGTAGTCGCTTGTACATTACTGCTAGCGACTGGACTCACGCTTGGTGTATCGCCTAATTGCTCTTGTAATGGCATGGCAGGAATGGTTGTCGCAGTGTTAGGTTTGCTCGTAGTGCCTGTCTCTTTAGCGCTCGAAAAGCTCTCAGAGGCACCTTTAGGGACGTTATGCTCTTCTGTCATAACAATTGGCGTGGCCAAAGCAATATTTTCTGCTGCCTGATTGTTTGAGACATCTGGATTTGTCGTATTATCCCTTTGTGGCGCAGCACTCTCTGTTTCATCAATAATGGGTACAGATTGCGCCGGCAAACTGGGTAAGGTAATATCATCGTCATCTAAGTCATCAAGACCATCATCAAGGTTGATGACCACACGGTTGCTATTGTTTGGGTTATTCATAAGTTTGCCCTAAAAGTTATCGCTATTAATTATTTGTTTATTGTAAATGGATTTTTAGATTGTCATAAGCTTGCCAGCTATATGGCCATGGATTTTAGCCTATTCTAGCATAATTCAAGTCGCGCTCAGCCCTTACCATAGTAGACTGTCGTCAAAATTTATCTGCTCAAAAAATCACATAATGATTTGAGAGAGTTTTGCTTAAGGTTTGGACACAAAATTCTGACTTGTTCCTTGCAAGACTTCGCCTACTCTACCAAGACTCATCTAAAAATTCTTATTAGGAAACGCTTATGTCATCACTCTCTAAACACCATAAAAGCATTGCCAATATCAGTGTGGCGATTTTGCTAACGACAACTGTATTATCTGTGGCAGGTTGCAATACTACGCAAGAGTTCAGACCGACCGCTAGTGTCATGGTTGGCGCACAGACATCACTGTGATGCATTTTATTGCTATGATTACGTCCATCACTTCAGTCATTATTTTATATAAGTAGACCATACCATGCCATTGTCTTTACCACTACCTACTACGCCATTACGCATTGCATGTGCTTTAACGATGGCAACATTATTTTCTGCCTGTCAAACCACCTCATTACCTTCTAGCACGACTACCACCACAAAAAATACGGTCACGACAGATGGGTCATCTCAAAGCGCATTTAGTAAAAATAAAACAACTGATGAGGCAAAGCCCTCTGCGTTGACAATGGATATGTCAGGTCGACATGAATACCAGTTAGAAAATGGCCTAAAAGTGGTCATAAAAGAAGACCACCGTGCACCCGTCGCCATGACCCAGATTTGGTATCGGGTGGGCTCGGCAGATGAGCCGCTGGATAAAGGCGGCATCTCTCACTTACTTGAGCATATGATGTTTAAAGGCACTCCTGATGTTTCAAGTGATGATTATGAGCGGTTGATTGCCAAGTTTGGCGGGGTTAACAATGCCTTTACCAGCTATGATTATACGGGCTACTACGAGCTATTTCCTGCCAATCGTATGCCATTGGCGTTAGAGCTTGAAGCAGATCGAATGAAAAACCTCACCTTCAATGACAAAGAGTTTGCCAAAGAGCACCAAGTCGTCATGGAAGAGCGACGTCAGCGTACTGATGACAATCCCCTTGCCAAAGCTTACGAATCCTTTCGTTTGCTAGCATTGCCTAACAGTCCAAAGGGTGAATCTGTCATTGGGCCCATGAGTGAGCTAGAATCCATCAAGCTCTCGGATTTAAAAGACTGGTACAAGACATGGTATGCACCCAATAATGCTACTTTAGTCATCGTCGGCGATGTGCAACCACAAGAAGTACTCACTCAAGTCAAACGCTATTTTGGTGAGCTGGCGCCAAGCAACGTACCTAAGCGTAACGCTGTCACTCAAAAAGGCTTTCGTGGTTATCAAAAAGTAGACTCTGAGCAAGCGGTGCAAGTGCCCGTTTTGCTAATGGGTTACAACGTACCTAGCCTAGTGACAGCAGGCGCAAACAATGAAAAACAGGCTTACGCCCTCTCGCTTGCTCAAGATGTACTCGATGGTGGTCTATCTGCACGCTTGGAGAGTCGATTGATACGTGAGCAGGGTCTACTGACCACGGTTGGTACTTCTTACGATTTATTAGATCGCGGCGATGGGCTATTTATGATTCAAGCGACACCACGTGAAGGTGTCAGTTTAGAACAAGCGCAACAAGCCATAATATCAGAGATAGACAAACTCAAAAAAGACCCGATTGCTGCCGATGAAATCAGTCGCGCCAAGACCAATGCCGTCACTGGCCTAGTATATGCACAAGACAGCATGGAAGGACAAGCTCGTATGATTGGCTCACTACAGTCTATTGGGCTAGATGACAGATTACTTGCTAAGTTACCAACCAAACTAGATGGTATCAGTGTCGCTGACATTCAGGCTGCCAGTAAGAAATATTTGGTTAAGGACAACTTAACGGTGATGCATATTGTGCCCCCAAAAGAGAACACTACCAAAGCACAATAAATACTGCCTGTTATCAGAACGTCTCATAAAAGCGACGATATAACCGTATTCTTAATAAGAAGAACATCATGATTCAGAATAAATATGACTCTCAAGCAAGACAAAAATCTTTGAGTAATGCTTTGCCCTCTACATCATCTAATCTCTCATTAAAAAAGCTATCATACCTTAGTACCAGTGTAGTTTTTGCGTTGAGTATATTGGCTAATACTGCCCAAGCCGACACTACAGGCGCTGAAGATTACCGAGCCCCTACTGCTGTTGATGCGAGTGCGCCGATTGCAGCCTTATCTAAACTTACCAGTATCGATGATGCCAAATCTTTAAAAGTCACAGTGCCAACGATTCAAGAGTTTAAGACCAAAGCTGGCGTTCCTGTCATGTTCGTTCAGACCACAGCCTTACCGATCGTCGATGTGGACTTACGTTTCAACGCTGGTAGTGCCCGTGATAGCAGCATCAGTAAAGACGGTTTTGGCATCGCCAACATGACCGCAACGATGCTTGAGCAGGGCTCCAAAAGCTTAGATGAAGATGCATTCACGCGTGCTGTTGAAACACTAGGCATCAATCTGGGCAGTAGTGCCTATAAGGATATGTTCATTGTTTCGCTACGCAGCTTATCAGACGATAAACACCTTTTACCAGCTGTTGATTTGATGACGCAAATGGTGAGTGAGCCTACGTTTAATGACGAGGTATTAGCACGGAATAAGTCACGATTACTCGTTGGTTTACAGCAGCAAAAACAAGACCCTGGCAGTCTTGCCAGTATTGCCTTTGATAAGGCTTTATATGGCAGTCATCCTTACGCTCATCCCTCAGTCGGTACGCTAGAGAGCGTGCCAACTATCCAGAAGCAACAGCTGATAGACTTTAAAAATCGGTATTTAGTGGCGGCAAATGCCTCTATCGCTATGACAGGCAATCTGACCTTGGTACAGGCGAAAAAACTGGCTGAAGATATCACGACTAAACTATCTGCTGGTCAAGCTGCCGCTGATTTACCTGAGCCTAAACCTCTCACTAAATCACAGCACATTCATATCCCCTTCCCAAGTACCCAAACTACCGTATTGATGGGGCAATTAGGCAGTAAACGTGCAACCAATCCAACAGCCCAGCAGCAGCAAACCAATTTTGCGGTTGGTAACGAGGTAATGGCAGGTGGTGACTTTAATGCCCGTTTGATGACTGAGATTAGACAAAATCTCGGGTACACCTACGGTATTTCAGGATCAATGAATCCGATGCTAGCACGCGGGCCTTATCAGATTGGTTTTTCAACGCGCAATGACAAAGCACGTGCGGCAATCGATGCAAGCTTAGCGGTTATCGATGACACGTTAGAAAAAGGAGTCACTCAGGACGAGATACGCCTGACCAAAGACAATCTCAAAAATAGCTTCCCGATGGGTTTTGCAAGTAACGCAGGGATCAATGGGTTGTTAGGAATGATGAATTTCTATCAATTGCCAAACACTTACTTGGCCGATTATGTCAACCGTATTGATCAAGTCACGCTGTCAGGGGTCAACAAAACACTGCGCGATACCTTAAATCCGGATAACTTTTTAATCGTGACAGTCGGGCAAGACGATCCTTGGAAGGGGATAGAAGCTACGACAAAAACGACCAAATAACAAGAGGGAAATAAGCTAGGTTAAATTCACTCAGTTAGATAACGAATAGCGTGAGTGATGAGCGATTCAGTATGTCCGACTCATCACTCATGTGCTTATTATCTTGTGACTGACTTGTGCTATCAAAAAAGACTACGAATACTCTTTATCAGAGTTATCAGAAATGGTCATTACGATGTCGTAATTGAGGTTTTGAGGCTTATAGGTGGCACCATTATAGCTCAGTCGAATGATATGCTTGTCGTAAGACATGACCTTATAACCACCATTAGCAAAGTTATGTAGCGCGGGGACTATAAGTAATGCCTCGATTTGGCGATTGTTGGTGACGACTGAAATATGCTGACCCTCTCGAGGATATAGGAAATAGTCACAATAATCGTTTACCATTACTTCTGCAACACGCTCAATAACCTGACTACCCTGCTCTTCTATCAACTTTGGGCATACATCAGCGCGCTCTGAGGCCAAACGAGCATAAGAGTTTCTAATACTGTCTTCAATGTTTTCAGAATTTTGTGCGATGCTATCACGTGTTAGCGCAGCTTTATCTGTCACCAGCGAGCTGTTTTCAGGATAGGGTTCTGAACTGCAGGCACTCACCAATAATACGGAAAATGATGCCATTCCTATTAACGTGGTGTAAATATATTTTGAGCGAAAAAAACGTTGTTTCCTTTCATTCGATTTACTGCATCTTGCAACTGCTGAATGCTGCTTTGTCATAAATCCCGCTTATAATAACCGTGATCTTCTTCCTTGAAGATCGATAAGGATATAAAGATAATTGATAAACATGCCACTATTAGAGCATGAAATTCTAATTCCAAACAATTTTTTGGTGAACTTGCGCGTCTAGCCAGCTCATCCTATTAATCATTTAGCTGTAAAATTTATAAGCGATATTATACTGTTTCTCGTTTTTTTATTGTCACTAATTTGAGTGTGCGCTTGCTTATGACGCGTTAACCCTTAGCTATCTAATAGCGACAATAAGAGCTACTACTGGCATGGTTAAAACCCCATTTACGATAACCATCGGTATCTAGATGAATCGCACCTGTGGCATATAAACCCAAGCCAAAGTTGTAAGACTGTCCTTGATATTGCCAAAACTGGCACAGACCATCCTGCATCGTACTGAGGCGCCATAGGTTGTCTTCGTACTCTGGCACCCAAATATCCATGGCACTTGCATTCATATGCTTGCTACTGCCAGCACCGCCAGCACAGTCGTTCAGCCCAGGGCTACGGTATACCGAGCGTATTTCAGTACTTAGAGGCAAAATGCCTTTATTTTTTAGCTCACTATAGAGGTGTAGTGTTGGCACGATATTGGCCCACAACTCTCGCGGTGGCAGCTGATAAGGCTCATAACCGCATTTGTCCCAGCTGCGCGCGGTGGTAAGTAGCTGAGACAGTGGTGGTAAATTTTGTGCACCCACACGTGCACTCAAATAGCGCTGATATTCGGCTACTTGCCTAGCACGGTAACTGTTACTGTTGAGCCATGCATTAAAGTCCATGCTCGTAAGATCGTTATTAGCACTATTATAGGTGTTATTCGTTGTGCTGTAGCTGTTATTACGGTAAGTTGTATTATAAGTCGGTCTTCGTTGATTCACATTGACGTGTTTGTTTTCCTCGATAGACAGACTGGCATCAATTTCAAAATCACGCTGCTTTTGTGCAATCAAGCTTTGCATACTATCGCCATTTGATGCATTTGCGCCACTTAACATAGTTACACCAGGGCGCTGACTAGAGACATTGTTAGAAGGCGATATATAAGCATTACTAGTGTCGCCACTGCCTTGACGCACTTCGATACGGCGTTCACTATTATCACTGATGATAGCGGCATGAACACTGATGCTACTCATACAAACAACCAGTGCAAGAATAGGCTTCTGGATTTGTCCATAGTTATGGTTTTTTGATTTTATCATTGCAGGAATCTACCGCTAAAAACGTTTTATCGATACTATCAAATTTTCAGCAAGCAGGCTAAACTATCGCCTCTAATCTGAGGCAGGATATTCGTAATTAACACTTATCCTTATCACTTTTATAATTCAGTGACTTTATTGCCTAGATGTTAAGTATCTGCTTGTTTTTTTGTCCGTGAGCTTCTATTAGAATAGAGACCGTCAAATACTCATCACATATTTTATATAAGACAGCTTAGATAACCTCTCCCTTTTACTCCAACTGCTAGCCAAACTTTGCCTATGTCTTCTAACCCGCAATACCGTTTTTCACGTCAGAGCCATCACTTAGGCCAAAGTCATGCACCGACGATCTGGCAACGTATTCACATCGACCCGTGGTTGACCTTGCTTTTGTTAACGGTTTGCTGCATTGGCCTGACGATTTTATATAGTGCTGCCAGTCAAGACGTTGGCATGGTCATACGTCAGATGGTAAGTTACGGTGTGGCATTCACCGTAATGTTTGCGATGGCACAAATACCGCCAAGCCTTTACCGTACCTTTACGCCTATATTTTACGTGTTAGGTCTTATATTGTTGGTATTGGTTGATATCATCGGTGAAGTGCGTATGGGTGCTCAGCGTTGGATCAACTTACCTGGGTTTGGTAGTGTGCAGCCGTCTGAGTTTATGAAGCTTGGTATGCCGATGATGTGTGCTTGGTTTTTGTCCAAGCGTGATCTTCCGCCATCACCGTCCAGTATTGCCATTACTCTGGCATTGATTATCGTACCCGTGTTATTGATTGCAAAAGAGCCTGATCTTGGCACTTCGCTTTTAGTCGCTGCTAGTGGCATTTTTGTGCTGTTCTTGGCAGGTCTGTCTTGGCGTCTGATTTCTGCTGCTGTGATTTTAGCGATACCTTTTATTGCGTTTGCTTGGAACTTTTTGTTGCATGATTATCAGCGTACGCGCGTCCTAACCTTACTCAATCCTGAAGCCGATGTACAAGGTGCTGGGTGGAATATTATCCAATCAAAGACCGCTATTGGTTCAGGTGGTCTCACTGGCAAAGGGTATTTAGAAGGCACACAGTCGCATCTGCATTTTTTACCAGAAGGTCATACTGACTTTATTATTGCAGCTTTCTCTGAAGAATTTGGTTTACTAGGTGTCATGCTGCTGATGTTTATTTACTTTTGCCTTTTGTCGCGTGCCTTGTATATCGCTTTCACCCATCCTGACATTTATAGCAGGCTGCTTGCGGGCGCTATTGCCATGTCTTTCTTCGTTTATATATTCGTCAATGTCGGTATGGTTGGCGGTATTTTACCTGTTGTTGGCGTACCCCTTCCTTTCATCAGCTATGGTGGCACCGCTATCGTGACTTTGATGGCAGGTTTTGGCTTATTGATGTCGATTCACACTCACAAATCTGGTTAAAAACACTTATAATCAATACCTTATATAGTGAAACCATTATAAAAATGGTATAGCAAGATTAAACGCTATTTTTCGCAGCCTCTGGAGACGCAGTCACAGCAAGCAAGAAAAGTAGCGTTTAATCGAGCGCGTTTCCTATGCTGTATCAATTTTATTGAGGTTCTACTATATATAAAACATCAGTAAATTATCATTGAAATGTGACAAACACACATCATTTATATCTCTCAAAAACACTGAGCATAAAATAAAGCACTCTCGCATGACTAATGACAACAAAGTTTAGATTACATCAAAGTATCAGCGATTTTTCTACTATTAATATTTTGTTACTTTTAATAGATACTACATGATCCCCAGTCATGACCAGCCTATCAAAAGGCTGTCATGAGACATAAAGCATTGTTATTTAATTACTTGTATCATACTGTCATTATCAGTGATTTTTTTAACCAAAATGAATTGTAAATCAGGGCTGAAATATTTTATTTCTTGTTTTTTACAAAAAATTGCGTTAACCTCGTTTTACTGTACTTTGATACATAACCCGTACATAGCCACTAACAAACTTTGCATTTAATTATACTTTGGTTGTAGATTGGTCGTATAGTTAGCATCTTGTAGATTTCAGACTTTCAAATACACTACTTAATTAACGGTTTAATAACAAAGCATCACGCAAAAACTTTTAAACCCTTCATTACTTTAGCAATATCAGAAAGTTTGTATATCGGAAGTTTTATAGATACGACATATAGTGACATTGGTACTTACTCTCTAAGTTAAAAATAAGTACTCAATGAATATCGCTGACTATCATTTAAGCATGTCCTAAGTAACTACGGTCATTACTACCGCTACTTATGATCATAAAATGAAAAATTACCATATATTGAAACCTATAAGAGTCTCGCCCTAAATATTAATCGCTATCAAAACTATAGATTAATATAAAGATTCTAGAGTTTGATTCACTGTTAGATTGGTCTAACGCTGTCATACTCAATCTAAAAATTTAGAGTTAGGTTTTGGTGTATAAGTTATAGAGGTATTTATGAATAAGCGTTTATCTGGTTTACTTACTATGTCGGCAGTTTTATTCGCTGGCTCTGCAGTTGCTACAAATGTAAATGCTGTAGAAGCAAAAACCTCCCTTGCGATGATTTCACAAGATAACGCCTCCCATATCGATCGTGTACTTGGTGAGCTTAGCCGTCAGCATGATGGTGCATCAAGTTTGGTCAAATCAGCACGTCAGCCTACTTCATTAGCACTTAGTAGTTCACTATTAGCGAGTGATACCACTCAAGTCACCAATGATGAAGATGTGTTAGAGCGTCTAACCGCAGTAGCCTCTAATTCTGTTAGTAAATTTAAGCAAACTGGTCTTGCCTCTTGGTATGGTCGTAAGTTTCATGGTCGTAAAACAGCCAGTGGTGAAACCTTTGACATGAATGGTTTGACTGCGGCGCATCGCTCACTACCATTAAACTGCTATGTTAAAGTCACTAATAAAACTAACGGTAAAAGCGTTGTGGTAAAAGTCAATGATCGTGGCCCATTCCATGGCAACCGTGTTATGGACTTATCTTACGGGGCTGCTAAGCGTTTAGGTATCACAAACAAAGGTGTTGGTAACGTTTCTATTGAGCGTGTTTCAGGGCCTTAAGTTTAGACAATTCATATAAGACAAACACTAAAAGCGCCTAACTTATCATGAGTTAGGCGCTTTTTTGATAACATCCTTTATACTTCCTGAGACTATCTATAACTCAAAGGCACTTTCGATGGCATCGTCAAGACGTTCAACAGCAATCACATTGATTCCTTTAAATTGAGGCGCATCTTTAGCAGGTGCATTGGCCTTTGGAATAATCGCATGTTTGAACCCATGCTTCATCGCTTCTTTTAAACGCTCCTGACCGTTGGGTACTGGACGGATTTCACCAGATAAACCGACCTCACCAAACACTGCTAATGACGATGGTAATGGCTTTTCTTTGATGCTTGATGCACATGCCAACAACACTGCCAAATCAGATCCAGTCTCTATGACTTTGACGCCACCAACAACGTTGACATAGACGTCTTGTCCACTGGTATGAATGCCACCATGACGATGCATCACTGCTAGTAGCATAGACAATCGCTGAAAATCTAAACCTAATGCCATGCGCCTAGGCTGTCCTTGGGAGTCATCAACCAGTGCCTGAACCTCAACCAGTAATGGCCTAGTCCCTTCACGGCTAACCATAACAACAGATCCAGCAACGGGCTTATCATAACGGCTCAAAAATATCGCTGATGGGTTGGCAACTTCTTTGAGCCCCATGTCAGTCATGCCAAAAATACCCAGCTCATTAACCGCACCAAAACGGTTTTTGACTGCACGAATCATCCGAAAACGTGAGTCAGACTGACCTTCAAAATACAATACCGTATCGACCATATGCTCAAGTACACGTGGGCCTGCTAAAGTGCCTTCTTTCGTCACATGGCCCACTAAAAATAGCGCTGTACCTGTTTGCTTTGCATAGCGCGTTAAGATCGCGGCAGACTCTCTGATTTGACTGACGCCGCCTGGTGCAGAATTGATGGCGTCAGTATAAATAGTCTGGATAGAGTCAATAATAGCAATGGCTGGCTGCTCTTGGGTCAAGGCCGCACAAATGGTTTCTACATTGGTTTCTGCGAGTACGCGAAGTCTATCAGCAGGTAAATCTAAGCGTTTGGCACGCATAGCTACTTGTGCAAGTGACTCTTCGCCAGTCACATAAAGCGCGCTACCTGCCAAAGAATCGGCACGTGCCATATTGGTCGCTGTCTGCAACAATATGGTTGACTTACCAATACCCGGGTCACCACCGATTAGTACGACAGAACCAGCTACCAATCCGCCACCCAGCACACGATCAAACTCACTAATGCCTGTTGGCAAGCGTGTGTCTAACGTCACACTGACTGCGTTAAGTGGCATAACTGCGCTGTGAGTGCCAGAGAAGTTACCAACTGGTGCAGCAGTACTACGAGAAGTGGATCGGCCGGCATTAGGCTTGGCGGTACTTTTATTGTGATGCGGCATACTGACATTTGGCGCTTCTACCAAGCTATTCCATTCGCCGCAATCTGTACACTGCCCTGCCCATTTGCCAAAATGCGCGCCGCAATTCTGACAGACATAACTGCTTTTATTTTTTGCCATAAGTGATGAGCCTTATCCAGATGATTAGTCGAGAATAATGAATAAAATATCGTACGCTCTTTGATGAGTGGGAATGTAAGAGTGTTTGTCGCGATCAGCCAGTTGTGAGTATCGAAAGCTGTATTTGATAGAAGGGAGAGCGTTAAGCGTAGGTTATTCTAAATATAATGAAGATGTTGACTGCTGGCTTTATAAGTTAGTTGCAATGCCAAAACCAGCAGTTCGTGTAGATAAGAATATGAGTAAAAAATGATTTAGCACAGCGGGCTATACTTGAAAGTCTTTACCTAAGTAAACAGATTTGACCAGATCATTTTCTAATACTTCCGATGAAGTACCTTCGGCAATGATAGCCCCTTCTGAAACAATATAAGCCTTTTCACAGATGGCTAACGTATCACGAACATTGTGATCAGTGATTAAGACACCAATACCACGATTTTTCAGTGTCAAAATAACATCCTTGATATCGCCAACAGAAATGGGGTCTACACCGGCAAATGGCTCATCCAATAAGATAAATTTAGGATCCGCTGCTAGCGCACGAGCAATTTCACAGCGACGACGCTCGCCGCCTGACACACTCATTCCAAGTGAGGTACGTACATGTTCTAAATGAAATTCGCCAATCAGCTTTTCAAGCTCTTGCTGCTGCTCGGCTTTACTTAATTCTATACGAGTCTGCAAAATCGCCAATATATTGTCTTCGATAGATAATTTACGGAAAATCGACGCTTCTTGCGGCAAATAACCAATACCAGCACGAGCACGCTCGTGCATAGCGTATTTAGACAGATCCATTTTTCCTAGAGTGACACGGCCCTTATCCATATTGACCAGTCCCACCACCATGTAAAAACTAGTCGTTTTACCAGCACCATTCGGGCCTAGCAGTCCAACAACTTGGCCTTGCTCAACAGAAAACGAGACATCTTTGACTACCCAGCGCTTGCCGTAACGTTTACCCAAATTTTGCATAGTCAAGCGAGCGACAGGCGCCGTATCGCTATTTGATACTGAAGAATCTATATTTTTATTGTCACTCATAGCTTACTCTTGCTTTCACGATATTCGTATACCACCAAAAACCTATTTATGCTTTAGTTAGCTAGGTTAGCGAACGCCACTTTGGTTGGTATTATTATTTGGTGGAAATACCAACTCTACTCGCTGATTACCACCAGCGGTCGCTTCTACATCACCTGCTTTTAGACTATAACGAATAACATTACCGGCAAAACTTGCCCCATTCTGAACCAGCTTGGCATTTCCTGTTAAGGTGATAATGCCAGATACCGCGTTATAATCAATCTTATTTGCCTGACCTTTTGCCAAGCCTTTTTCTTGCGTCACAACCTGCTGCATAGTTGCTGGACGACCCGTCGCTACCGCTGAATTAATGCTGCGCTGCTGCGAGAGATTGACTGTAATATTGTCCGCAGTCATTTTAAAAGTACCTTGAGTAATAATGACATTACCTGAGTAACTAGTGACGCCAGTACGCTCACTATAAGTGGCCTTGTCCGCTAGCAGTTTGATTTGCTGATTGGCATCTGATGGCAGTGCATGGCTATACAATGGTAGGGCTAACAACATAAACGTTGGAACAACACGTAGCTTATGTGAGCAGATTGATGCGCATAAAGTAGGCAAAAATTTAGATTTCATATAATAACTCGTTTCATAATTGGTGATAGGATTTGCAAACTTCATGATGGCTGCTGTTTTAATGTAGTAGAAAACGCTAGTTTAAAATAATGCTTTGTCTTGACGATCAGCGGGCGTAAAAGCGACAGCAACTTGCCCAAACTCATATTCACCCGTTTCCAGATTGGCAGTCATGCTGGATGCTTCAAAACGATTCATCCCTTGTTCAATTTTGACAGGCTCATCGCTATACACTTGACCAGACTTTGTATTGCCTTTTAGGGTACTACCAGTCACTTTTATTGGCTCAATATCAGACGCCTCTTTATTACCTTCGCTAACCAGTGTAAAACCACCTGATAAGCTCAACTCCCCTGTTTGCTGACTGATGGCTGCACTACCTGCTTGAATACGGTAGCGCTGCTCTGTTGACGGCTCCCAATTCATCGTGATGCCTGACATCTCATCCTGATTGGTCTCAGGATTATGCGTTAAAGACTCAGCAGTAAGTTCATACTCAGTTTCACCTTGCTCATTCGTCTGAACTGCTTTGATATCAGTGGCTTCATAATCGACATCTGTCGTCTCGATATTGACTGGTGGCGACACATCCCCTTGTTGCTGGAAAAACCAGCCCGCAATACCGGCAATAATCAACGCTAATATAATGAGAACACGTGTATTCACGATAGTTCATCCTGAGCTTGAGTTTCATCAAGCGTATAATGTGCGATAAAGTCTTGATAATGTCCATGACCCTTTAAAATGAGATCACATACTTCACGTACTGCGCCGGTGCCACCTGCTCGAGTGGTGACCATATCACTGCGTTTTATGACTTCCGCGTGTGCATTGGGCACGGTTGCTGTAAACCCTACCGTTTGCATCGCTTTAATATCTGGCAAGTCATCACCCATATAAGCGCAGTCGGCAGCAGTAATATTGAGCGCAGGATCAAGAGACGATAATAACTCTTTTAGTGCAATGAGCTTATCATCCCGTCCTTGTACCACGTGATTGACACCCATTTCTGTTGCACGTCTATCAACCATAGCGCTGCTACGCCCAGTAATAATAGCAGTTAAAATGCCATAACGCGCTAGAGACTTAACACCCACGCCATCCTGTACTGAAAACGCTTTGGTTTCGATACCATTTGCGTCGTAGATAATTTGACCATTAGATAAAATCCCATCGACATCCATGACCAATAGCTTTACTTGTCCGGCTTTTTTTATTAAATCTTGCATTATTTGTCTCTTTTTGACGAATATTTTTCTAACTATTTTATATGAAAAACCAATCGTTCTATCAACTATTAATGAATTACTTTACACCAGCTTGTAGTAGATCATGAACCGTAATGACTGCTTCTAAACGATCTTCATCATCAATAATTAGTAACTGACTGATACCATTTTCATTCATGACACTCAAGGCATCCGATGCGCGCATTGTTTTACTGATATGGCGTGGGTTACTGACCATTACCTCATTCATCGGCGTTTGTAGATCAATACCTTTTTCAAGACCACGGCGTAAGTCACCATCTGTAAATACCCCAACGACTTTCTCATTATCATCCGTCACCACGGTCATCCCTAAGCGTCCAGCAGACATCGTAAATAGTGCTTGCTGTAGCGGTGCTTGTTGGTGAATCAAGGGTAAGTCTTCTGACTTGGTATGCATTAAATCTTCGACACGCGTCAATAGTTGACGACCTAATGCGCCCGCTGGATGCGATAATGCAAAGTCCTCAGAAGTGAAGTTACGAGCATGTACCAAGGCGACCGCTAGAGCATCCCCTAACGCTAAGGTAGCCGTTGTACTCGATGTAGGGGCAAGATTGAGCGGACAAGCCTCTTGTGAGTGGCCAAGGGTCAAAACAATATCAGCCGCTCGTGGCAGCATACCGCGTTTATCTCGGCTGATACTAATTAGAGGGATGTTCAAGCGTTTGACCACTGGTAGTAGCATTTTAATCTCATCGGATTCACCAGAGTTCGAGATAGCAAGCAGTACATCACCTTTGACAAGCATGCCCAAATCGCCATGACCTGCCTCACCAGGATGCATAAAAAAAGCAGGCGTACCCGTCGAGGCAAAAGTCGCTGCTATTTTACGTCCAATCAATCCTGATTTACCCATGCCCGTTACTACCACTCGACCCTGACAAGCCAAAATAACGTCACATGCTTGTGCAAACCTGTCATCTATCTGCTCTGTCAACAATGCTAATGCAGATATCTCAGTATTAATCGCGTCAATAGCCGTTGTGATAAATTGCTCATGGGTCAAATCAGTTTTAGTATCGCTCATGAATCTGCTCTATTTTTATAATGAATCAACCTAGTATTTTACTATACTCTGTTTCATATTAATAATGGCCTACCATTTATATAATGGAGACAGCCATTATTTTTTACAGTAACTATCTGCTTATTTATATAAAAAAAACCCACTATAGCAGCAGGTCTTAATCGTATAAATCATATCTCTTGATGTATAGTTGGATAATACACTCAATTCGTACAACTAATTAACTATTGGTATCATTCGATCCGTTGTCCGGCTTTTCTTCAAAGCCCGTACCGTCTGTCGGTGCATCAAAACCACGATCCTGTCCAAAGCCGCCGCGCTCAAAACCGCGTTCCTGACCTTGTCCAAAGCTACCACGCTCAAAGCCACGTTCTTGACCTTGACTGAACCCTCCGCGATTAAATCCACTACGACTAGAGGCGAAACCACGCTCTTCAAAACCGCCCGCAACAGGATTGCTGCCACGCTCAAAGCCACCACCTTGATAGCCAGTTTGCGCTAAGCCTTGAGGTTGAGCGCCAGTACCTGTAGTGGTTGTACTACTACGCGGGTTACGAGCTGGCACTACGGTTGAGATGGCATGTTTATATACCATCTGACTGACTGTATTTTTGAGGAGGACAACATATTGATCGAACGATTCAATTTGGCCTTGCAGCTTGATACCGTTAACCAAAAAAATAGAGACAGGAATGCGATCTTTGCGCAGCGAATTCAAGAATGGATCTTGTAAAGTTTGTCCTTTTGACATGAAATCTCTCCTAAATATTATATAGTTATGTTTTGAGTGCCAATTATTCTAAGTGTCAATTTAATTATAGTGGCTAAAAGGTAGATACAATAATATGTTTTCTTTATAAAACGTATCTAAATAAATATTCATTGTTCTTAAGTTATTCCACTTTATCGCGAATACGTTATTATTGTAAATAATTAAGTAACTACTTGTTTCACTAATTATTTTATCTACAAATGTCAACTAATGCTTATTATCGAAGCAGTTATATTCGCTTCCTACTGCATTTTCAGAGAATTTAAATTATAACAGCTATCTATGCTAATTTTTGAAACTAATTGTGATTATGCTTTCATCTATGAATAGAGCTTTCTACGAAAATAATCCACATTAAGTTTGATTCTTATAAAGTAAAAAGCAAGAAACATCTTTTCAATACAGATAATTTCTTGCCTGCTCCATCGTCGCAAATGTTTTTAGTACTATGGTGTTATTAGTAGCAGTACTATCAGATCCCATTGCCAATGCTGAAGAAGCATTAGGGAGCTGTATTACTTTTCGCAACCATGTGTACTGACGCTTTGCCAGCTGCCTTGTGGCATATAATGCCTTATTTTGCATTTCCTGACAAGCAAGCGCTTCGGTCTCAGCATAGGATACATCTGGCTGAGCATTTGTGTAAACGCCCTCGCCTTGTATCTTATTTATGGCCATTAGGCTTTTAGAGTCTGCGAAGGCTTCATAAAATTGGGCTTTGTCCAAATGGGTTTTATCCAATACTGGATGCTGCGTACGAACGAGATATTCTAATACTTGGCGATAACCCACACAGCGCATCGACGGCATATTAGGGGTCAGCGGGTACTTCTCAAGTAAGCCAACAACCTCTGCCACTAACCCTTCTTGCCACATGATATCAAGGCGCTGTTCGATACGCGCATGTAACCACGGGCGGTCTGGTATCACTGACAATGCATGCCACTGCTGTTCTGGATGATGGGCCAAAGCTTGTTTCGGCTCACGCTGCCAGTCGCTTATGGGCCTATCTGTCTGCAAATAAACCTCAATTGCCCGAGTAATGCGCTGAGTATCCGTCGCATTCAAACGCTGATGGCTTATCGGGTCAACATTGCCAAGATAATCATATAAAGCACTGATACCTTCCTCTTGACGCCATTGTTCTACGCGTGCACGTACGCTGTCATCGCTATCAGGCACTGAAGACAGGCCATCGAGTAGCGCCATGTAGTACATCATAGTGCCGCCTACTAACAGCGGTATCTTTTTGCGCTCATGACACTCATCAATAAGACGTGCTACATCACCAACAAACTCAGCGACGCTATAGCTTTGCATGGGATCAATAATATCAACCAAATGATGCGGATAACGCGTTAACTCATCTGCTGTTGGTTTTGCGGTACCAATATTCATATCGCGATATATCAGTGCTGAATCCACAGAAATCAGTTCAAAACGGCCTGTATCGTATAATTCATATGCTAATGCTGTTTTTCCGCTAGCAGTTGGTGCCATCAGACACACGACACTATTATCCGACAGATTTTTAGATACGCTATCAGACGAATATTGCATAGAATTGCCTTTCTCAATATGTAGTTGGCTAAAATAGTAGTCAGCTTGATATTTATTCGGATGTAGAAGATAACATTAGTGTGACTAAACGATGACTGTCTAAGATTTTGATCGCATTTCTTGTCAGTATATCAGCGAGATCTGCGACAAAAACTGCTGAGTCTTGTGCAGTCATTTGCGAGCTTACTGTTGTAAGCTGATGATTGATCTCCATAGCACTGTTTGACATTTTATCTTTTTTAAATACCTTATTGCTAAATATAGATGATTCAAACAACTGGCTTACCTTTGACTGCCAGTCTTTAGTACTTATTAATAGACATTGCCCTTGATGATAAAATAAGAGCCAAGGTAGGTTTTTATCAGTTGCGGTTGAATCGATAACAAGAGCCTCTGCATCATTAATAATATCCAAGCAGATTGGTAAGGATGAAACTGTAGGCGCTTCGGATGAACGATACGAAGTATGGCGACTTTGCTGTAACGGCTCATCGACATAAGATGGTGCTGGTTCTTGAGCTAGTGATTTATCTGGAAATGATTTGCTTGAGGCAGATTGATATGATTGTCTAGGTTCTTGTACTTGCCTGCTCTGTCTTGTGTGATCTATAGGCATATCATTGGGCAAATGTGTGTCAGACAAATTATCTACAGAGACGTCTTTTTTTGACACTTCTGGATTATCGGGGCTAGCAACCTTTGGCGTAGCATTGACTATTTTTAGCTGTGAACGAATCGTATGGCTTAAGTGAGCCATGATATTGTTTAGCGGACTGATTTTGATACGCTGCTTTGATGGATGTACATTGACATTGAGCCATTGGGTTGGCAACTCAAAATAAAGCGCATACCCCATACCTGCTAGCTGAGCACTCTGAGCCAGTTGACGCATTTGATTGCTAATCAATGCTTCTTTTACCAGCCTGCCATTCACATAAATTAGCTTTGGCAATGCTATCTGCTCATCAGTCATCGGCCATAACCAGCCACTGATTGCTGCCTGATTAACCGTGCTATCGCCGTACGCTACAGACGACTGCACAAGACTCGATAGATCTATCGATACTGCTAGCGCATTGTCCGTTAATGGCATACCAGTCGCTTGTTCTAAACGCGGCAACGGTAGACGGTTAGCATCATTATCGTTAACGTTTGTAGCATTTGCAGACAATGATAACCGCTTTTTATTGTCATGAAAAAGTGTCAGGGCGACATCAGCTCGCGCCAGTGCGACTTCACGGACGATGGTCTCGATGTGGCCAAATTCAGTGGCAATAGATTTTAAATTACCCCGGCGGGCAGGCACATTGAAATATAAGTCTTTGACTATGATTGTTGTGCCGCGATTATGAACGACTGGTGTGAGCTTCGGTGTATCATCTAATATTCCAGCCACCTGCAATTGACGACCAATACCACTATCATCATGGCTACTAGTCAAGGTCAAACGAGAGACAGCCGCCATCGCTGCCAATGCTTCACCGCGAAAACCGAGCGTTGTAATACCATGCAAGTTCGCAACATCAGCGACCTTGCTGGTCGCATGACGAGTAATCGCCATCACCATATCATCAGGATGAATGCCGGTACCATCATCTATCACCTCAATCATGCCCATACCACCTTGAGTAATACGTACCTCAATATTGGTGGCACCTGCATCAATGGCATTTTCGAGCAGCTCTTTGACGACCGCTGCTGGACGCGTCACGACCTCACCTGCTGCTAGTTGATTAATGAGCAGCGGCGATAGTTTTTTGATACGTGTGTTGGGGTGGTTATCTGGCATTGATAGATGTCATATTTTAAAAGAATGGTAAGTGGTGTGATTTAGATATTAAATTTTGATAAATCCAGACCTTGCGCTTGGCCTGCTTTTGATACTCTTAATTGCACTTGGCGTGCTTCATTACCTTTATCGTCGCTTTCAACTTGCGTAATATCGATAAACAAAGTTGGCATCGGTAGATAACCATCAGCACGGCTCGCCCATTCAATGATAACGAGCGCTTCAGGCTCATCTAAATACTCATCAAAGCCAATAAAAGACAGCTCTTCTGGATCTTGCAGACGGTATAGGTCTGCATGATAAACTGGCTTAGTCGTGCCATTGTTTTGTTCAATGCTATAAGGCTCAACCAAAGTATAGGTGGGACTTTTTACCGCACCAGTATGACCGAGAGCATGCAACCAGTAACGCGTTAAAGTGGTCTTGCCAGCGCCCAAATCCCCTGCTAACCACACACTGCCCGTCAGCGGCAATGTCGCTAATTGCTCAGCCAGTGACTGAGTGTCTTGCTCAGAGTTCAGTATCAAAGTTTGCACGATGTCACTGTTTTCTATTGATTGATCATTATGCATCAGTCTGAACCTGCATAGTCACCGTTGGGTTGGTGAAGCTTTCACCGCGAATCAGCTTGGCGTATAGCTCAGAGTCCGTCCATTCAGCACGAACTTGTTCACTAAATTCAAAATCCTCTAAAACCAGCTTACCCATCTGCTCATTTGCCACATCATCGGCGAAACACTGCGCGTAACCCGTCGCGGTCTCATGGGCAATCACTGAATACACACTGACATCTGCTTCACCATTTTGCATTTGCGTCTGGCGCAGTATTTCTTGCGCCCAGAAAAATATCACACGTGAAAACTGCTCTGCCGATGGTGACACTGGCAGGCTAATCCAGCGTGCGCTAAATTTCTTACACGCTGCGACATATTCAGGATCGTCTTTGTTCCAAAAACAAATGGCATGATCAAAGCTGTCGATAATATCTTTGATCGAAGATTTTAGTAGCCCAAAGTCATAAACCATTTGCCCATGGTCTAGACGGGTGGCCTCTAAAATCAGCTCAATCTGATAGCTGTGACCATGGATGGAGTGTTTGCAGCGCTCAGAGCTACAGTTGCGAACGATATGAGCATTTTCAAATTTGAATAGTTTACGTATACGCATAATAAGGTGACCAAAACAGTGAGCACGATGGTGCTAAATGTTAATAAGTAAGAGTTTGCCGCATTGATTAATCGGTTTATGCCTTATTATAGCAAATCGCCATGTATCCGTAAGTAAGCACTTATGAATACCATGATTAATGGAACGAATCGATTAGCGCATAGCTTGGCTAAAGCAATTATTTGGCTAAAAGAAAAAGCAAAAGAAATGAATCGTAGGCGAATTGTGCGAGTGCTATCTATTACTCATGCTTAAGCCTATACTCGATTTAGTAAGCGACTATGTTAGTCGTCACCATACTTACCTTAAGTCAGCTCAATTGGCTTAGCGGATTGTATGCGTTATCTACAAAGGAATTACCATGAGTAAAGGTCAAGACAGTAAAAAGAATGTCAAAAAGAAGCCACTTCTGACAGCCAAAGAAAAAAAAGCGGCTAAACAAGCCAAGAAAGACGACAATGGTAGTATTTTAGGTAAACATTAGGGCGTGTCCCTATTTTAAAAATAGTGATAAAAATGAGATAAATTGCAGACAAACAAGGAAAATAGTGCAGACAATATCGAGATATTGACCAGCTATTTGACGCCGTTTGGTAAAGATTTAGCCATTTTTAGCCCATTTAGTGATAAACGTTTGAATTAGGGACACGCCCTAATACTTATCGTATCAATATGCCGATCTCACCTAATGGTTTGATTGGCATTTTTTTGAGTTGGCCTCTCGTTTTTCGTTAGGCACTGCGCGGCGCAAACATAATAATCGCCATTCCTAATAGTGCAATAGCCGAACCCACTATATCCCAAGTAGTCGGCCGTATACCGTTGACAGTCCATAACCACAAAATTGCCATACAAATATATACACCGCCATAGGCCGCATATACCCTACCCGCAGCAGTCGGATGTAATGAAAGCAGCCAGACAAAAGCCACCAAACTCAGCGCGCCAGGTATCAGCAGCCAGATTGACTTGCCTTCTCGTAACCATAGATAAGGCAGATAACACCCTGCAATCTCAGCCAATGCGGTAAGCGCAAACAGTCCAACGGTCTTCAGTTCTGTCAAACGTATCTACTCCTCAACGGTGATAAATCCAGTCAGGTATTGTACGGCATTGCCAGAAATAAGCACTCTATCGTCTGCCACGGTACAGTCAAGCACACCGCCGCGACTAGATGCTTGATAAGCGACTAATTCATTTTTAGCTAAACGCTTGGCCCATAAAGGTGCAAGTCCAGTATGAATCGAACCTGTTACTGGGTCTTCATCACCACCATTTGCTGGCCAAAAGTATCTAGAGACAAAATCATAATCATGATACTTTTCTGAGGTTGCCTGACAAGTTACCACCACATCATAGGGCGCTAGCTGCTTCAATGTCTCATTATCACGCACGACATTCAGCACATCGGATTCAGAATCATAGATGACGAAATACGCTTGAGTATTACGATAGACTTCAGCAGGCGCAATGGATAGACCTGCTAATAAACTATCAGGAATCTCATCGATTTTTTCAGGCATTCTATTGGGAAAATCCATTTGTATCTTGCCTGCTTCTGTTTGGATAATGGTCATTACGCCAACCGCTTTAGCCGAAAACTTAATAGACTTTGTATTTGGATTTTTATTAAACAACACAAAGGCAGACGCTAAGGTTGCATGACCACAGAAGTCAATTTCAGTCAACGGTGAGAACCAACGAATATGATAAACACCTTTGTCATCAGGAACAATAAAAGCGGTCTCAGACAAGTTGTTTTCAGACGCAATAGACTGCATCAAAGCATCATCTAACCATTCATCTGTAACGATAACTGCAGCGGGATTACCTTTGAATAGCGTATCAGTGAAGGCGTCTATAATATTTATTTCTAGTTGCATGGGATGTTCTCATTTTTATAATTTTTTAAAGATTAATCTTGGTCATCATTATCTTCGGAGAAATCAAAATAAGAAATAGTTGACCAAAACTTAATACTTAGATCAATAGGCAATAGTTTCGGTGATGTTGTACTGTAGCTAACCAATCTTGGCAACGAGCCAATATACCTAACTCGCTAATTGTCTCAAAAAATCTCGCTATAGCTAGGACAACATAATTACTTTAGCATTTTGACAATATTGAAATAGTATGACAGATAAAACCACAGTAAAATCTATCATAGCAAACAAACCTCTTAGATAACCGTCTATCTAGGCCGTACCAACACTTTAATTAGGAAATTAGCGTCATGATGCGTATTGGATTATTTTTATTGACCAACTTGGCCGTGATCGTGGTCTTTAGCATTGTGTTTGGGATACTATCTAGGTTTTTTGGGATTGGCGGTGTATATACGGCAGGTGGGCTAAATTATGTCAGTCTTGCAGTTATGTGCGGTATCTACGGTATGGTCGGCTCAATGATTTCGCTATTTCTGTCGAAATGGATGGCCAAAAAATCCACGGGTACGGTGGTAATAGAATCCGCACGCAACCCAACTGAACAATGGCTAATAGATACAGTGGCAAAACAAGCGCAAGCGGTAAACATCGGTATGCCTGAGGTTGGTATTTTTAATAACTCGCAGCCAAATGCTTTTGCGACTGGCTGGAATAAGAATAAAGCGCTGGTAGCGGTATCCTCTGGTCTACTACAAAATATGAATCAAGATGAAATCGAAGCGGTACTAGCGCATGAGATTGGTCATGTAGCCAACGGTGATATGGTAACCCTCGCCCTCATTCAAGGCGTGGTCAATGCGTTTGTGATGTTCTTTGCACGTATTGTCGGTAGCTTCGTGGACCGTACTGTGTTCAAAAACACCAGTGATCGCCCAGGTATCGGTTACTTTATCACCAGTATTGTGATGGATATTTTGCTTGGGTTTTTGGCGTCTGCCATCGTCATGTGGTTCTCACGCTTACGTGAATTCCGTGCGGATCAAATGGGCGCAAAACTTGCCAGCCGCGAAAAAATGATCAGTGCGCTTGATGCGTTGCGTCCTTCTGCACAGCGACCAGATCAAATGCCTGAGAGTATGAAAGCGTTTGCGATCTCGTCTGGACAAACGCAAGGCTTTAGTATCGCCAATCTATTCCGCTCACACCCAACATTGGATGATCGTATTACGGCGCTACGAGAATATAATCCTAGTGAGGGATAATAAGAAGATTGATGAATTAACTCCTAATTTGTTATCTATTAGCAGATTAAGTGACATACTAAAACTTACCTATGATTTATATGTACTGCAGAGATTTTAGACATTTAGTGATTTCCTCTACTATCTCTTCATAACCATCTATTTTTTGTTCAACTTCGAGAAAATTTGTACCGGTATCTTTACAATAATTTCTTGCTGCGTTATAGATTGAATCTTGCATTTGATAGTTTTCAATCAAATTCACTGTTTCGTCGTATACACGATTTCTTTTTTTCTGTAATGTGTTCCAATCATCTTCACTTACTTTTATAAATACTAATAAATCGGGAGCGGCTAATAGTTCTGCATCTAATTCAGCAGTTCTCTTAACAACTTCATAGTAGGCATTTTCTTTTGAAATCAACCAACTAAAAGACGGGTCACTAATATAATATTTAATCAATACATCATAAAAACTGTCAACGAAGACTAACTTTTTCTCAGATATTAATGCAGCTTTCTTATACTCAGGAACTCTAGCAGATCTAAACCAATTCAAAGCACTAAACTGATCTAGGTTATCCTCTTTAATCCAACTTGGCCAAAAATCCTCCTCTGGTTCTAGAAAGTACTGGCTACTACAATTTTCAGCTATTTTTGCTGTTAACGTACTTTTGCCACAACAAGGCAACCCACAAAAGACAACTAACATGAAGTGTCCTTTTTATCGGCTATACGCCACATTTCTTCAAATTCAGATAGATATATATGGAATAGCCGACCAGGATTTTTAACTTCATAAGTAACAGTGGATGAACTTCTGGATTTTTTAATTATTGAATAATGTCCTGTAAATAATGTATCTCCTATACGATATATCATGACTGGTAAACTTTGTTCAATAAACCTAATTTCAACATTTTCAATACCTTCAAAACTGGCTAATATATTCGTACATAATGTTTGGTAATAATCTTTAACGTGCCCTTCGTTAAGAGCTTGACTCTTTGATGCTTCAGTATCTGGATTAACTAGTAAAATCCTAACGTTTATAGGATTCTTACCCTCATTTCTTCTTTTTATTATATCTAAAGCTTGATTTGAAAACCCTGATAGCGAATAACCTGTAACATCAATCTCATTAGATGTTTCTAATAATTTCTCATATATACTCACTAAGGCTCTCTGACTATGTATTTCCTTTAAGCCATAGCTCCTAATGTTAGACAAGAGTCTATCTTCAGATGTCTTAATAAACCTAACCCATAAGGTGCTAAAGCTTACAAGAGAGCTAGCTATTAATGAAGTTCCAATTGCACGTGGAATTTCATCAAAAAAAATTAATATTGACCCTAGTATCAGTATTAAAATATTCAAGACTAGTAGTGAAGTAGTAGAATTAAATAACTTACGAATTGTTTCATGTTCATCTAAGTTAAAACTAGCCATATTTAATCTTAATTTTTAATGGTTATTATAGTTAAACGTCGTATATATTTATGATACTATCAATTTTATCCGCACCCATAACTAAACACTTACGTATCACAAAATCTTCTAAGCTCAGATTATCAGACCATCTTTGAATATACCCTTCTCGCATTTCCTTAGGATACAAGAGTATATCGCTCGATTTATTATAAATAGTGGCTAGTAACCTTATTTTATTTTCTAAATCAAGTTCTATAAGTCCTGTCTGTTCATCGCTATCTTCTAAAATTTTTTCATCAATTTTTTCAACTATATGTTCTACTAAGTTTTTCTCTTTATCACTCATTTCATTTACGATATTAGTCATATCTGAAAATTTATCAATATAAGAGTGGGCTTCAACTAATTTGCTAACTAATATTTTCATGTACTATTCCTCTAGTGTTTTTTTAATAAAAGGTATTATTTCTTTATAAATACTCTGTATAGACTTACGATTATTACCTTTATCATATGCATCAATAAACACTCTATTTTTTTTATTTTCAATATTGCTAAAGAAATTGTTCACCTTTACCTGTAGACCTTCATCTTTTTCATGAATATCTGAACTATCTAAAGAGTAAATTCTATCTTTCGAGCCATTTCTTTCTAAATGTATACCATCTATGTAATGAGAGTCTGGAGCAGTAATAATAACCTCCAAATCAGGTTTGGGAAGCTTATATATCTCATACTCTAACCACTGAATGAGTTCTACAAGCTTCTCACTTCTATCGATATCTATTAACTTAGAAGTTTGAAAAGCTATATTTGATAGTATGTAACGATCACACAGAACAATAGCTCCACTCTCAAGACTTCCATTAATAGGATCTTTTGAGATATATCTATCAGCAGCAAAGGCTAAGCTCAAGAATTCAGGCTCAACCTGCCCATGTTTACCATTTAAGAAGTCGCCTATCAAATCTGATAGTGGGTTACCTACTTTATGAGGAAAATCATAAGTTGATACTTCATAACCTTCTTTAATAAGCATGTCTTCTATGAGACTATACTGTGTACTTTTGCCTAGGCCATCCCCACCCTCTATTACAATTAATTTTCCTTTACCGCTATTATTCATATAACTACCTGTTTAAGTCTCTTGAGAAGTGATTATTTTGCATATATTTCGAACTCTGCCTTATAGAACTACATTTCTTGATATAAAAAACTTTAATTTGTTAGACGGCTGATGTTTCTATTATACAGATATTAAGATAAAAAAGACCTGAGCGATAATAGAAATAGACTATGTCAACTCTTCACTCATCTAAGTAGATAATAGATTATATCAGTACCTGATCTATTTCTTCTTCAAAGATTCCAAGTAGCTCCAACTGAACCGCCCCGGGATTGTCGGAGACTCAACATTCTGAGAGAATACGACAATGAAAACACGAAACTACACTCCTGAGATTAAAGAACGCGCCGTTCGCATGCTGATAGAAGCATTGGGCGACTATCCCTCCACATGGTCAGCGATTCAAGCCATTGCCCCTAAGATTGGCTGTACGCCTGAAACCCTGCGGTCGTGGCATAAAAAACACATCGATCAAACTATTCCTGCATCGGTGCAAGCGCAAAGTGATAAAGAGCGCATCAAGGAGCTTGAACGCGAATGCAGAGAGCTCAAGCAAGCCAATGAGATCATACGTAAGGCTGCTGGTCTTGAAGCCCAGGCGGAGCTCGACCGTCCACCCAGATAATGGTTCAGTTTATTGATGACTATAGAGGTAGTTATGGGGTCGAGCTGATTTGTAGAGTACTACCGATTGCCCCGTCAACCTATCACAGTACTAAAGACCTAGAGTGCTGCCCTGAAAGGCGTTCACTGCGCAGTCAGCATGACGACTACTATCTCAGCGAGATTAAACGTATCTGGCAGGACAGCAAATGCCGTTACGGTGCGCGTAAAGTATGGCAGCAGATGAAAGCTGACGGGTTAAAGGTTGCTCGGTGTACCGTAGAGCGATTAATGAAGCAGTATGGCCTATAAGGCGTCTGGCGTGGCAAAGGCAAGATTACCACCAACAGCCGTGACGACCAAAAGCGTGCTGATGACCTAGTCAATCGTAACTTTAGCGCTCATCGCCCTAACCAGCTCTGGGTGGCAGACTTTACTTATATCAAGACGATAAGCGGCTGGGTGTATACCGCTTTTATTATTGATGTGTTTGCTCGCGCTATTGTGGGCTGGAAAGTATCTAATCGTATGAACACAGATATGGTGATGGCGGCGTTAAATCAAGCAATAGCAGATAGAAACTATCCCAAAGATGTGATTCATCACAGTGATCGAGGGGTTCAGTATTTATCCATTCGCTATACTGATAAAATGGCTACATGCGGTGTTATAGCTTCTGTCGGTACGACAGGCGATTCATACGATAATGCATTAGCTGAGACGGTCAACGGGCTTTATAAGTCTGAGGTGATTCATTATTTAAAACAGAACTGGACTGGTGTGAACGATGTTGAACTAGCAACCCTTGAATGGGTGGATTGGTTTAATAGAACACGATTGCATAGCACGATTGGATATGTGTCACCCTTTGAGTTTGAAAAGCGGTATTATGATAATTTAACCTTGTCAGGTGAAGCTGCCTGACTCAAGTAAATAAGTCTCCGATAAAGTCGGGGCGGTTCAAACCATAAAAAAAGCCTATCTATAAAAGACAGGCTTTTCTAAATTACGCTTGCTAATTAAATATCAAACTCAAGCGCTCTATCGCCTTCGCTATCTTTGATACGCGTTGGCAGACCGATTTTGTTGAGCAGATTAATAAATGGCTTAGCATCTAACTCTTCGACGTTGACCATTGTGCCTGCATCCCATTCGCCAGTCGCGACTAGTATTGCAGCAGCAACAGGTGGCACGCCTGCGGTATACGAGATACCTTGGCTACCCACTTCGTTGTACGCATCTTTGTGATCTGAGACATTGTAGATAAATACTTCCGTCTCAACGCCATTGATTTTTCCTTTGACTTTGTCACCGATACAGGTCTTGCCTGTATATTCTGGTGCCAGCGAGCTTGGATCTGGTAGTACTGCCTTCACGACTTTTAGCGGCACAACTTCTTGGCCTTCAGCCGTCATCACTGGCTGCTCAGACAGTAGTCCTAAGCTCTGTAGCACGGTGAATACATTGATATAATGCTCACCAAAGCCCATCCAAAAACGAATGTTTGGTACATCTAGATTGGCTGACAATGAATGCACTTCATCATGACCACTCAGATAGCTGTTCTGCACACCCACAACTGGTAAATCGTCTGTACGTTTGACTTCAAACATTTTGTTAGACTGCCACTTGCTGTCTTGCCAAGAGTAAACCGTACCGGTGAATTCACGGAAGTTGATCTCTGGGTCAAAGTTGGTCGCAAAGTATTTGCCATGACTGCCCGCATTGATATCAATAATGTCAATATCAGTCACAGATCCTGCATCCATCATATCATAGCCCAAGCGTGCATAAGCATTGACCATACCGGGATCAAAGCCTGCACCTAAAATAGCAGTGACATTATTGTCTGCACAGCGCTGTTTGCGTTGCCACTCGTAGTTGTTGTACCACGGCGGTGTCTCACAAATCTTGCGTGGATCTTCGTGAATAGCCGTATCTATATATGCCGTGCCTGTTTCAATACAAGCTTCTAGTACGGTCATATTGATAAATGCCGAGCCAACATTAATAAGTATCTGTATTTTTGTGTCTTGTATCAGCTGCACGAGTGCTTGGCTGTCCATGGCATCGACCTGATGTGTATGCAAGACTGCAGCCTGCTTAAAGCTGTCTTTTTCTTTTACGCTCTGCGCGATAGCATCGCATTTGTCTTTGGTACGTGAGGCGATATGGATCTCGCCAAGCACATCATTATGCATCGCACACTTATGCGCGACCACTTGAGCGACACCACCTGCTCCGATGATAAGTACGTCTTTTTTGTTAGATTTGGCTTGTTGGTTTGTGTTCAATGAACAATCCTCCTTTGTGCCCCTGTCGATACCATTGATTGCGGCTATGCAAAACAGAAACGAGTGAATGATATGCGTGAATTAAAAAGGAAGACCGAGGAAAACCCACGCACCCGTCGGGCAGATAATACTCCATTATTTGCCCGACGCGATTATAACAATTTTTATTCCCTTATCGGTAAAAAATATGTATAAAAAGTAGAGATATTAAAATGCATACTAATACAGGTTAAGCCTTTGTTTTTTAAACATTAAAATACAAAACCCGACAATAACATAGTCTTAAAAACTAAGGCTACTAACGCTACTAAGGCTTAAGATAGGCTGGCTTTATATTCCTCATAGTCGAACTCACGCTGGATATCGATACGACCATCCAAACGACGGATGACAATCGCAGGCATATTGACCCCATTGAACCAGTTTTTCTTCACCATCGTATAGCCTGCGGCATTACCAAAGGCAATCTTATCGCCTATCTGAATATTACTCGGTAATGCATATTCACCAAAGATATCCCCTGCCAAGCAAGAACGACCATAAATGATGGTATGGTCTGCTGAGCCTGCGTTGGATTCAGACGGCGCAGCTTCTGCTGGATTGCCAGTAGGTGCAATATTGCCAGCAGTATTATTGATCGCGGCAATCGGTGCGGACTCACGATAGATAAGCAAGTCGAGCATATGTGCTTCAATCGAAGCGTCGACGACGGCGAGATTTTTTTGATTGTGCATGGTGTCTAACACTGTCGTGACCAACGTGCCCGCGCCATGGATGCTTGCCTCACCTGGCTCAAGATAAACTTGCACGCCATAGGTCTCACTAAATACTTTTAATCTGTCAGCCAGCTTTTCTAATGGATAATCAGGCGCGATAAAATGAATGCCGCCGCCCAAGCTCACCCACTCAAGCTGCTGCAAAATATCGCCAAATCTGGCTTCGATATCAGCCAAACTTTCACTAAAGGCTTCAAAGCTGTCATTTTCGCAGTTGTTATGAATCATGACGCCAGTGATATCGCCAAGTACCGCTGCGATTTTACCTTTGTCATGCTCACCAAGACGGCTAAATGGACGTGCAGGATCAGCGATCAAAAATGATGAGTTACTGGTTTTTGGATTTAATCGTAAGCCTACTGGAACACCTTGTGCTGCCGCTTGATCTTTAAAAGCAGTTAGCTGCGAGATTGAGTTAAAGATAATTTTATCAGCATAACTCAGTACTTCAGGAATTTCATCTGCACTATAGGCGACGCTATAAGCGTGCGTTTCTTTTTTATCGCTGCTACTGGCATCATTGTTATCGCCAAAGGTCTCATAGCCCAATCTGACTTCGTTAAGCGAAGATGAAGTTGTACCATGTAGATATGGCTGCATTACATCAAAAACACCCCATGTGGCAAAGCATTTTAGTGCCAACAATGCCTTGGCACCAGACAGCTCACATAGCCTAGCGATGATTTTCATATTGGCAACGATAGCTGCTTCATCAAGCACATAGTAAGGCGTTGGTGGCAATGTCGCGTTGATAGAATTCTCTAGATTTTTTGCATTCATAATAGGTTACCTAATAGACACTCTGCTGTTGGTATCTTGACAGACAGATATAAATATTTGCGCTATAGTAGACTAAATCCATCATAATTAGAATATCTTATGGCACTCTCAACCGATTATTCCACCTCTGCCAGTCGATCCCATGCCTCTCAATTAGACCCAAAACATATAGACTTAACGCACCTCCACCCGGATGCGCGTGCAGTATTGGATTTTTGGTTTAATAAAGATAATGAAGCGTGTTGGTTTGAACAAAACGATCGTTTTGATCAGCAGATAAAGGACAAGTTTGGTGACATTTGGCAGGCAGCAAAGCAAGGTGAATGCGTTAATTGGCGCCTCGCAGAATCTTCTCTAGATGGCAATAGTTCAATAACAACGCTAGCAGGGCGACTGGCAGAAATCATTGTCTTAGATCAGTTTTCACGAAACCTGTGTCGCGAACAAGCCTGTGCTTTTGCACAAGACGGTATAGCATTAGTCTTAGCACAAGAAGCCACTCAGCAGCCCTATTTTGACACTTTACCGATGCAATGGCGTAAGTTTATGATTATCCCATTTATGCACTCTGAGTCAGCGCTGATTCACGACCGTTATCTACCATTATTTAAGCAATTAGACGATGCAACCACGCTAGATTTTGAATATCGTCATAAAGAAATTATTGATCAATTTGGGCGTTACCCACATCGTAATGAGGCACTAGGGCGCAAATCAACTGAGGATGAAAAAGCCTTTTTGCAACAGCCGAACTCTTCATTTTAAAGTAAATTTTATCCAGTCTACTTACTTTGTCACATTTTTATAGTGTCTTTATATAAAAAAAGGACTGAACCAGTTATCTGGTTCAGTCCTTTTGTTTGTACGATTGATTAAACGGCTTAACTAATAATTTACCTTACCCGTCGTAAAAGTGAATGACTTACTTTCTAAGTTTTTATCATCAACCAAGATATCAAAGCTTACTTGATACTTTGTATTGCCATACAGACCACATTGCTGGCTTTGATTTGCCGCGCGATTAACTTCGCAGCTCTTTAGTGCATCTGTTAATGGCAAAATAAATGCCTCATTCGCTGGTAATGCGTAGTTGGTGTTCACATACGGATCGTTATCAAAGTCGATCAATTGAATCGGTACATTAGGGCGTGTTGAACATTCGACCATGGCACTGACAGCGACTATTTTTTAGGCGATTCGATGTTAAAAATAATAAGTTTAGTCATTCTAAGCGCTTATTTGCGAATGTTCAACACGCCCTAGTATTTCGCTGAGTATCTCGGAACTTGGTGTTGCTTACTTTGATTTTGTTCGCTGATGGCATACTCACATAAACAGGCTGTCCAATAGGATCGGTACGTAAATCGCGACCTGTGCCTTTAATAGGGTTTGGACTCTCATTGTATATCGCCTTTTGGTGGCTCATTCGGTGAATCATTAGAAGACGAGTTGCTATCGGAGTCGCCACCGCCGTAGGCCGTTAAAAATACCGCTAAGAAAAGCACTACAGCAAGGTTCTAAGGTTCTTTTGAGGGGGATGAGCCATCATCTCTTATACTATAAAATAGTAATATATATAATTCATAGTGAGAATAAAACTCAAGATAAAAGCTTAGTCATTGATTTAACAGTACTTTATACCAAGAGCAACATATTGTATTACATTTTATAAATTTTCGCTCGTTATTTTTCCGGAAATTTGCCTATTTGTTAACATAGGTAGATATCTTCTTTCTGCTAATACATTAAATCTTTATTATTAGACGATTTCTAGACGAGATACTGTCGTTTAAAATTAGCTCTCTAATGCCTTTCTCACTGGTGCAAAGCTGCGCCTATGTGCTGATAAGACACCATGTCTCTCAATGGCTTCCATATGTGCGCGCGTCGGATAGCCTTTATGTTTGGCAATACCGTATTCTGGATGCTGCATATCAAGGGCATACATGGTCTCATCACGGCTCACCTTTGCCAATATACTAGCCGCTGCGATACTGGTATGACGTGCATCACCCTTCACCCATGCTTGGCAATCAACAGAAGATCGCGAGATGTCCAATTCATCAAATATAGCGTCATTCAGCTCAGGACAACGATTACCATCAAATAACGCCTCTACCTGTAATTTATCAAGTGATGTGCCAAGACTTTTAGTTTTAGAAAGATATTTAAAAACTGTTTCTAGCAAAGCTTCGATGCATAACCGCATACCGAGCATCGTTGCTTGTAAAATATTGACTTGGTCGATAACGGCTGCTGGTATATCAGCGATGACATAACCGAGGGCATGCGCCTTTACCAGTGGATAAAGAAGATCGCGCTTTTTTTCACTCAGTTTTTTGGAGTCTGTCAGTATCGACAATGGTGTGTCTTTGAGTGGTTGTTCTTCAATCAATCCTGACCAAGACGCAGGCAATATCGCGGCGGCCACATTGACACTACCTAGTAACGGTCCACGTCCTGCTTCATCAACGCCAATTTTTAATATTAACTGTTCTAAGCGTTGCGCTTCATCGCGCTCATATTGAGCAAACAGCTTAGAGGTATTCAACTGTCCATATAAGCGTATAGGCGCCGCCAATTGAATATACTGCCCTTTGACATCAATATTATTAATAGTGACGTCAACTATCTGGGCTAGGTTTTCTGTGCTAGGTTGGATTTGCATAATATTAGAAAGTCTTTCTAGGTTAGGTAAGATTGGAAGCTTTACTATCGCTCATAAAATATTGCTCAATCACGCTATTTGCCGGCTCATGATTGCTTTGCTGCTGCAACGTGTGTTTTGTCGCCAACAGGTCTTTTAATTGCTCAGCATAAGCACGGGGTTGTAATAGACGCATCACCGTACGGCAAATATTATCCCCACTTGCCTGCTCTTGAATAAGCTCAGGCACAATCGGCGCATTAGCCAATATGTTAGGTAGTGCCACATAAGGCACTTTTACCAGACGTTTGGCAATCTGATAAGTGATCTGATTCAATTGATAAACCACCACCATCGGACGCTCAAGCAGCATTGCCTCCAATGTTGCTGTCCCAGAGGCTAGCATCACGATATCTGACGCTGCCATCGCATGCTGACTAAACTCTGGCTGAGTATCATCATAAACGACGGCAATAGCTGCCCGCAGCTGCTCTGAGCATTGATCAATGACTTCTTGCACAATATATTGGTGATTTTGATCAACCGTTGGAATGATAAAACACAGCTTTGGGTCTAATAATATGAGCTTTTGAATGCCGTCAAGCATCAATGGCAAGATAGCGGTAATCTCGCCACGCCGAGAGCCAGGCATCACGCAGATAAGCTGGCTGACATCATCAAACCGTTCAATAAAAAACTGCTGTAAACCATCATTGTGCCAGACCAGCTCGCTACGGCGCTGATTGATTGGCGTGTCTATCAATGCTTGATCAATGGTTCGTAGCAACGGATGCCCCACACAGATCGCCGGATGATTATGACGCTCATAAACCGGTAGCTCAAATGGGAATAGGCACAATACCAAATGGGTCGCCGCTTTAATATTATGGATACGCGACTCACGCCATGCCCAAATAGAAGGACTGACATATTGCACACAGAACACGCCTTGTGGCTTGAGTTTTTTAGCGACCCGTAGGTTAAAATCAGGTGCATCGATACCAATAAACCAATCGATATTGGCTGTCTTAAACGCACTCAATAGCTCGCGGCGTGCTTTGAGCAAATCTGGTAGCTGCGCCATGACTTCAACCAGACCCATCACTGCCAAACGCTCTAATGGAAAAATGCTTTGCAATCCTTGCGCTTGCATCTTAGTGCCGCCCACGCCTACCCAAACGATGTCATCACGCAGATTATTCATCTGTTGCATAAAATCTGCGCCTAAACTGTCACCTGACACTTCACCTGCGACAATGGCTATCACTAGCGGCGTGGCAGTCGTTTTAGGTTTATTAAAATCCGTCTCTGTTTGGCTGATGGAATCAGTATGTGGATGAGACGTAGCAGAATCTGTCATGACAAGCTCTCAATATTGAAGATATACAAATAAAATAAATCGTTGTTGTAAAATATAACACAGTCAGTCAATGATAGAGGTTGATGACATACACATTTTATCTGTGTCTATTTTTTGGCATTCATGTTTTAGTGTGCAATCGTTTTAGTGCGCAATCATAAAGCCATCGCGGTCGCTATCATACGTGACGATGATACAAATAGCTAAATTCACGCATAAAATCTGATCGTTGAGCACCCAGTACTTAATTCATCCTTATTAATAGACAGAAAAACGAAATACCAAACGTGCATTTGCGAATTCAAATATAGCCTTAATCATGTGTAAGTATAACTAAGTTTTAGTTTCCTCATTCCAGTTATCAGTCAATTAACTACCGGACTACCCTTGTCAACCAACACTTTTGTCCGCATAATGAATATTCCTATAAATCAGCTAGACGATATATAACCATGACAACATCAGTTACCCATAATGCAGACATTGACGACGTGAATATTGAAAAATTTATTCCTTTGATTACTCCCGCTGAGCTAAAAGCTGAGCTACCTCTGTCAGACGATGCATACAAAACCGTACTAAACGGTCGCCAAACGATCCAAAATATCTTGGACGGTAAAGACAAGCGTCTGTTTGTGGTCATTGGACCCTGCTCTATCCACGATATTAAAGCGGCCCATGAGTATGCCGATCGCTTAGCCGTATTGGCAAAAGAGATCGAAGACAGCGTATTTGTCGTCATGCGTGTTTATTTTGAAAAACCTCGTACCACGGTCGGTTGGAAGGGTATGATTAATGACCCTGACATGAATGACAGCTTTGATATCGAAAAGGGCTTGCGTACTGCTCGTAAGTTATTGCTTGATTTGAATGAAAAAGGCTTGCCTTGTGCGACTGAAGCCCTTGATCCAAACACGCCGCAGTACATGCAGGATTTAATTAGCTGGTCAGCGATTGGCGCACGTACTACCGAGAGCCAAACACACCGTGAAATGAGCTCAGGCTTATCTTGCCCAGTTGGCTTCAAAAACGGTACTGACGGCGGTATGACGGTTGCTGTCAATGCGATGCAAGCCGTTAAAGAAGGTCATAGCTTCCTAGGTCTATCCTCAGATGGTAAGGTCTCTATCATCAAATCGAAAGGCAACCCTTACGCACACGTGGTACTCCGCGGTGGTAATGGCAAGCCTAACTACGATGAAACGGCAGTTGCTCAAGTTGAGAACGAACTGGCAAAAGGCAAAACCAATGGCAAAATCATGATTGACTCAAGCCATGCCAACTCAGGTAAAGACCCTTACTTGCAGCCGATGGTTATCCAAAACGTCGCTGAGCAAATTCAAAATGGTAATAAATCAATCATTGGCATGATGATTGAGAGTCACCTAAAAGGCGGCAATCAAAAACTAACCGCTGATTTAAGTCAGCTTGAGTACGGTAAATCTATCACTGATGGCTGTCTAGACTGGGATAGCACTGTCACCGCATTGCGCGGCTTGCGTGATATGGTAAAAGATGTGCTACCAAACCGCTAATAGCTATTAACGATAGTATATCGTCAAACAAAAACTAGAAAGCCCTTTTCGTACTGATACGAAAGGGGCTTTTTATTGGGAGAATTTTAAGAAAAACATTTTCTTGAGCAGCTTAATTCTTAATGACAATTAATGCTATACGCTCAATTAAATAAAGCCAACTCTAGTTTGAAGTTGGCTTTATTTTAAAGTTAATACTACAGCTAAATTATTTCCTAGCTATTATCAATCAGCTATTTGCAGCACCTAATACACTCTCTAAGCTTTCAAGCACATGCTTAGATGAAACGTTCTTGCGTAAGTCTGTTAGCTGCTCATGTGCCATTTGACGACGTGGTTCAGCCAACGTATTCCAGCGTGCCAGCACTTGTAGCAGTCGCGACGCCAATACAGGGTTGGCATCATCGAGTTTTTTGATCACGTCTGTATACATCTTCAGACCCTCTGCTGTCCATAGTACTGTTGGTTGCGAGCTAAAGGCACCGATAACTGAACGGACACGATTAGGGGTATTCCAATCAAAATCGGTATGCGCAATTAACGACTTGATAACATCAGGTGTCACATCATCAGCGGCGGCTTGCACACTGAACCACAAATCAATCACCAGATCGTTTGCTTGGAAACGCTTATAGAAATCGGTCAAATAATCATTGGCTTTTGGCAGCTGATGGTTAACCATCGCCTTCAACGCACCAAAACGCTCTGTCATACAGCTAGCATGATCATACTGCTGCTGTGCCCAGTCCGCTGCATCATCTAGATTAGCTGTCAATGCCATATCGAGCACTACATTACGCAAAGCGCGGTCACCTCGTGCCTCAGCGCTGTCTTCATAAGATTGCATTGGCAGATTATGATATAACGTAGCCCATTGATCTTTTAATTTATCTGCTACTTGCTGATATAGCCCATCGCGCTGCTCTTTCACTAGTACCGGATCGTAGTCTTGAGGAATAGCAGAAGCCAGCTCTTGCGCTGATGGAATATCAAGTAATCGTGCGGCCAGCATCGCATCATCAGCTGCTAAAACGGGCAACGTCTGTGCCAAGGCTTCTAAATACACTTCAGGACTGCTCTTCGCACCTTGGCTTTGCAGTAAAATACGGTTGACTAGCATTTGGGTGACTTGCCAGCGGTTAAACCCATTGGTTTCATGCTTGAGCAAAAATGCTAAGTCTGCATCTTGGTAATCATAGTTGAGCTGTACTGGCGCACTAAAATCACGCAGTAAAGACACAACAGGCTCACTTGCGATATTTTCAAACACAAACGTTTGCGTCGCCTCGTCAAGCAATAACATACGCTCAGCGACGATAGCGCCTGAATCTTTATCAAACAGTGCGGTTGCTACAGGTATCGGCAACGGTTTTGGTGCATCAAAGCCTTTCACATGACGTGTTTGCTGGTTCAAGGTAATCGTTAATGTCTGCGCTGCACTATCATAAGTTTGAGAGCCCGATACCACTGGCGTACCTGGCTGACGATACCAGTCGATAAAGTCCTCGATTTTGTCATCAGTGATGCTAAGGGCTGATAAAAAGTCTTCTACCGTGACCGCTTGTCCATCATAACGACGGAAATACTCGTCTGTTCCTTTGCGAAAATCATCCGGCCCTAATGTGTTCGCAATCATTCGTACGATTTCAGCGCCTTTCTCATAGACGGTTGTCGTATAAAAGTTATTAATCTCAACAAAGCTCTCTGGGCGTACTGGATGTGCTAATGGGCCTGCATCCTCTGCAAACTGATGTGCACGCAAGGTCGCCACATCATCAATACGCTGTACCGCACTTGATTGCTGATCTGCTGAAAACGACTGATCACGGTAAACCGTAAAACCTTCTTTCAAACACAGCTGAAACCAATCACGGCACGTGATACGGTTACCCGTCCAGTTGTGAAAATATTCGTGAGCAATAATGGCTTTTACGCTAAAACTGCGCGCATCAGTAGTGGTCTCAGGGCTCGATAACACGCAAGCGGTGTTAAAGATATTAAGACCCTTATTCTCCATTGCGCCCATATTGAACTGACTGACTGCCACAATCATATAGCGATCCAAGTCATAGGCTCGGCCGTAATTGATCTCATCCCACTTCATAGCGTCTTTTAAGGCTTGCATACCAACATCACATTTATCGATATCGGCAGATTTTGCATACACCTCAAGTAATACGTCCCGACCTTCGCTGGTCGTATAAGAGTCTGTCAACACATCCAAATCAGCAATAACACAGGCAAATAAATAACTGGGCTTGTTGGTTGGATCCTGCCAAATCGCATAATGACGCTCTGGCGCATCAGCAACCTCGCCTGCTTCAACTAAATTACCGTTAGCCAATAACGTCGGATAGCGCTTATCGGCTTCCAGTCGAGTGGTAAATATCGCGAGTACATCAGGGCGATCAGGATAAAAAGTAATCTTACGGAAACCTTCTGGTTCGCACTGAGTCACAAACATGGTGTCGTCACCACTACCTGCCATGTATAGACCTTCAAGCGCGGTGTTAGTTTGCGGGCAGATACGTACCTGAATGTCTAAGATAACCTCATCAGGTGCTTCATAAATCGTTAGCTTGCCATCTCCTTGCTGGTAGTGCTCAGATGTTAACGCTTTATCATTCATGATAATAGACAGCAGCTCTAACGATTCGCCAAATAAGACAATATCCCCTGTGGTTTGGCGTACCATCTTAAGCGTACTATTTACCTGAGCATAATCTTCAAACAGCTTGATGTCCAAATGGACCGTTTCCACATCAAAACTTGGTTTTTGGTAATCCTTTAGATTAATTTTACTTGGTGCATGTGGGGGTACATCTGGCATTTCAGGGTTCATGATCTGAGCATCGGTTTCAGCAGTAGACATGGTAATTTCCTATTATTATTGATGATATGTTATGAGTGTTATTGTTTTGCTATTCGCATTATAGCTTTCGTCTTGATAGCAACGTTTATGGCGCTCAAAGTCACAATGAAAGTTACAACGGGCGCATGTTATATATGGTTTCCTGCTTATAGGTAGATTGACCTAAATCCTTATATTTCAAGTATGGGCATCGAGATAACTGAGTTTATCCTTCATATACATTTCCTCGTATACATTCATGTGTGTTGGTTAGCCTCTATATGAATGATTAAATCAACAATTGGCTCACGTTATCAATTGGATAATGCCGATGAAAATGATTTAATAGGCGCACTAATAACTCACCTTTCATAAACGGCTTATTATATGACAACACACACTGCCAAATACTCAAAGATCACGTTACCTCTACTGATAGAGTATGTTGATGCTCTCATGCCTTCGCTTGATAGCTCACTTGATAAACAAGCACAGACGATGACTAGACAGACTGATGACACTACTCAGCTGTTATGGGTAGCACACGACAAAACAGAATTATCAACTCTGCAAACACAGCTCAAGAAAACTACACATATTAAAGATACGAATGTTAAAGATGATAATAACGTATCAGCTGAAGCATGGCACGTCTCCACTTTATCAGAGCTTGCTAAACAGCCTGTGCTTGAACGATACGAGCTTGCTTGCTTTTGGCTACCCACCCTCTCAAAAGAGCTGTTACATCAATACATCCCTGCCCTCATGCGTTATCGTGATCTCTATGCAGCACACTTGCTGGTTGCGCTTGATAGTTCCATTGATTTGAAACCTTATGGGTTTACGCCATTTGATGTCTTAAGCGAGCCATCTTTAGATATTAGTGATATTGAATGCATAACATCTTCCACTGTATCAGCGGCGCTTTGGCAGTTCAATTTATATGATTATAAACAGCTACCGAATTGGCTCAATGCTGATTACTGGGCCAATCCTGAAAACTGGGGCAAACACCGCTGGTGATACGTTACATATCTATCTATCGTTATTTACAGTAAAAATACTTACATAAATTAACAGTTAGTATATGATGGCTAAAGATTGCCTGAGTTTTATCGTAAGCAGTTTAAAAAATAAATTTAATTAAAATTTTAGGAGCTCGTCATGTCAATCAGTTTTTCTAAGATCGCTGTTTTAGCTGTACTATCAAGCGCCGTTGCAATCACTACAGGTTGTGCGACTAAGCGCGCTACCTCAGAAGTTGTGGTCGCGCCGCTAGGTATTCCAGGTGGTCAAGTTGGCTATAATGGTGCCGTCATCGTTGATAACTCAGCCGCTGTCATTACTGGTGCTGAAAACTTACAAGCGGTTGTCTATTTTGCTTTTGATAGCAGCGAAATCACTGCGCAAGCGGCGAGTGTCCTTAACCAACACGTGAGCCTATTAAACTCAAACCCAGCAGCTGGTGTGGTTATCGCAGGTCATACTGATGAGCGCGGTAGCCGTGAATACAATATGGCACTCGGTGAGCGCCGTGCCCAAGCAGCACGCAACTATCTTGCTGCTCAAGGTGTCGCTGCCAACAACATCCGTGTCATTAGCTATGGTGAAGAACGTCCTGCAGCGGCTGGCAACACCGAAAATGCCTATGCACAAAACCGCCGTGCTGAGCTGTCTTACTAAGCGTCATTAAAAATCATTTGCTTTAAAAAAGCCCAGTAATGTTATATTACTGGGCTTTTTATATTCTATTGAGCTAAGTAAAATATAAATATTTCAAACTCAAATGTAAGATACCTAATTTCAAGCATATTATTTATATTTCTAAAAAAACTTCGTTTTCAATTAAAAATATTAATGACCACTCATGATAATACCAGTAGTAAATATCACTAACGTCCAACTTACTCAACTCGACCATGAAACTTGGTGCGTGACTGCTCAAGTAAGTGATTTATCCAGTCCTGTAGAAATGAGCAACTTGTGGAACGACTCATACTGGTTATCAGCGTATCTATCATCACATATGGTTTTTACTGAGTTTCGTCATTTCAAATGGCATTATCATGCAGTACAAAAACCAATATCAAAACGTAGTATTGCTCATAGGCAACGTCAACAGCAGCGCCAAGGTGTAAGACAGTTACTACAAGCGCTACTCAATAAGCTAGAAATCAGCGATACCTTAGATGAGTCGAGCTTTCCCTATCGCCTTAGCCAAAGCAAGTATTACGTCTGTTTTAGCCATACAGCCGCTCATAACAAAGACGAATTCAATAAAAAATCTCATCAAAATATCGCTGCTATTTCATACAGCAAAATAGCAGCGGTCATCAGCCGTCGTCGCCCTGCTGGCATCGATATCGAGCACAATGATGTTGCTTGGCATATCGTCAAGCGTTTTTACTCAGATAGTGAAATTACTATTTTACAGGCATTACCAAAAAATCAGCGTGATTATATTGCAAAGTTACTATGGCAAATCAAAGAAAGCTTTATCAAGATCCATCAGTACACTTTGGCACAAGGTTTAGGTATAGATTACTCTGATGTCATTCCTGCCTTGACTGATGATATAAATAAAGACTTTATTACTATCAGTCATACTAACGATCAATCCAATCACCAAATTGCAGTATTGCAAGCAGATCAAACAGTCGTCGTTTTTTGATCATATTTGGCAATGCTCTCGTATTTATTATCTTCGCTTTCTTTTAGACATAAAAAAACGACCCTAAAAAGGGTCGTTTTTTTTGTTCTAATGACAGTACTTACACTGTGATTAGATTAGAAACGGTAAGTTGCACCAAGTTTAACGATTGGCATCCACTCAAGATAATTCTCGTCTTCTAATTCTTTCTTGATTTGATCTTCAGCAAGTGCACCGTTAGCACCGTTAGCATTAACAGTTGCTGTTGTCTTACCAAGATACGCAGCACCTAGCTCGCCAAATACACCGAAGTTGTTAGTGATGTTAGGGCGGAAACCAATAGTTAAGTAAGGAGCTAGCTTGTTACGATGCTCAAGATCAGCTTGCACGCCACCAACTTCTGTAATATCGCCACGCGTTAAATCAACTTGATCAGCATCAGGCGTACCTACGAAGTAACGAGCGCCGTCAACTGGATAGTAGCCATTATCGCCTGCATCTTTAGCATTAGCAGTCGCTGTGATTTCGTTATCAGGAACGATGATACCAGCACCCATAGTGAACCAGTTACCAGTAGGACGCAATTGCACACCTAGATATGGGTTGCTAAAGTCAGTGTCAACATCATAGTTTACATCGTTTGCATCAAAATCACCGCCGAAAAGCTCAGCAGCGTCGCCACCTGCCCAACCAGCTTGTAATTCAGTTTTCTCGTTAAGTGACCAACCGATGTTAGCACCATAACCTAGAGTACCAACTTCAGCACTAACAGATGCTGGGTTAACAGCTGTTTGGAAGAAAGTTTTAGTACCACCAACTACAGCACCAGTAGTATTGCGTACGATACCAGCATCAGAGTTATATGCGTAAGCAGGTTCTGCTTGGTAGGCAACAGCCACTGGCTCAGCTTCGTATACTACTGCATCGTTATTATCAACAACGATAACCGGATCAGCGGCTAATGCAGCAGTTGATGCTAGAACAGCAGCAGAGATAGCTGTAAGTTTAATAAGTTTCATAATTATTCTCCTAAAGTGTAAAGTAACTCGCCCGTAAAAAATGATAATTTTGCTCTTTTTTAAACCACCATTTTGTTGAAGAGATTAAAACAATTTTGACTCAAAAAGTCACCCCCATGGATGCGCTTTTTATTTGCCGTTATGTAAAGATTGCATAGTTACTGTAATAATTGCTACACCAACCTGCAAAACTTTGAATTCCTGTTACACAACTCTCTAAAAGCAATTAATCAGTGTAGACATGAATACTGGTCCGCTTAATGTTCATGTGAGGGTATTACAAAATGTTTCATCATAATGTCTGAGTAAGCCACTCAACTCAACAGCAGTTATATAGCTTATTACTACAGAATGTTGCAATGTGTGAGTTGAGGTATCTACTGTTTCGCTTAGAAAAAATTGTAAATATGGAAGCTAACAGTACAAATGTTCTTATATAGTGTCACCAAGCCTTGTCTCAGCTTGATATTGTGCTAAATTAGACATAGAAATAGATCTATTGTGGGAATGCAGATTTATTACTATTTATCTTCGTTATGAAAACATTATAGTCTCGTCAGCCTCACCCCCTTTTACTACTACTGAGCCCTTTATATGCCTAAAGTATCCTCGATCACCCGTGTGTTAGAGATCATAGAAGCCGTGTCATATGCTTCTAAACCTCTCTCTCCACTTGAGCTATCGCAAGAGTTGGATATTCCTAAACCGACCATACACCGTTTAATTCAGAATTTGGTCGACGATGGTTTTTTGACCGTTGATATCGGTGGCGGTATTGTTCCTGGTAAACGGGTTCGCAATCTGAGCGTTGAGCTTTGGCAGCAGCGCTTATTCTTTAATGAGCGCCAGATGATTTTGCAAAAACTGGTTGATGAGCTTAAAGAAACTTGCGGTATCGGTGTTCCTTATCATATGAATATGATTTATACCAACCGCGCACAAACGACCTTACCATTGCAGATATACCTCCCAGTAGGTGCAAAGTCGCCCATGTGGTGTACGGCAACTGGTAAATTGTATTTGAGCCAATTATCTACCACCAGTCGCAATAAAATACTGCAAGGTCTACCATTAGACAAATTCACCAAAAACACCATCACTGATATTGACGCTTTGAACGCCGAGCTCGATCGTATCGCTACCACTGGCATTGGTATTGATAACGAAGAGTTTATCTCTGAGATGGTGGGAGTGGCGGTGCCTATATTAGATAAAAAGTCGCGCTATCTGGCCTCATTGTACCTGCATGCACCAACGATACGCGTATCGCTCGACGAATTACTGACTCATGTACCTCGACTACAGCAAGCAGCGCAAGATATTCAAGCTCTCGTGTATGACTTACAAAGCTAATAGAGTCATTGCTCATTCATTACTATGATCAAATAGAAAAAGGTTCACACTATAAATGTAGCATGAACCTTTTTTCATCTAACAAGCCCTCTTTAATCAGTCCTCACTATTCACGATAGTAAGAGTGATTGAGTATATGAGTCGTTATTTCTAAGATAACTCTAAAACAACACCGAAGCATCATGACGGCCCATAATACTAGAGAAGTCTTTATCACCGTTCTCAAGCGCATGCGTGGCATATATCTCTGTTGCCTTGGCACCCATTGGCGTGTCTACATGAGTATCCTTTGCCGTTTGCATGGCAAGATTGAGATCTTTTTGCATCAGCTTACTCATAAAACCACCTTGGTAGCCATTGCTAGAGGGAACGTTTTCCATGACTTGCGGATAAGGGTTATAGACCTCTAACGTCCAGTTACGGCCTGAGCTTTGTAGCATAATATCTGATAATACTTTGGGATCTAGACCGTTCTTAACCCCTAAATTAATCGCCTCTGCCGTGCCTGCCATTAGGATACCTAACAGCATGTTGTTGCAAATCTTCGCAACTTGTCCTGCACCATGTTCGCCTGCATGAAAAATATTTTTCCCCATTGCAGCGAGTATCGGCTCAGCTTTGGCAAAAGCGTCGTCATCACCACCAACAATAAAGGTCAAGCTACCAGCAATCGCCCCGCCTGTCCCGCCAGACACGGGGGCATCCAAAAAGTCGATGCCAAGCTGGCTTGCAGCGTCTGCCACTGTCCTAGCATCAGCAGCCGCTATTGTACTACTGTCAATCACAAGCGTGCCTTTTGGTAATTCTGCCAGCAGACCATTAGCGCCACTATCGCCCAGATACACAGAGTGCACATGCTGACCCGCCGGCAGCATACTAATGACAACTTGAGCATTGCTCGCTGCATCTTTAGGACTCTGTGCCACGCGAGCACCTGCTTTTTCTAAGCGCTGGGTTGCTGCATCAGATAAATCAAAGACAGAAAGTGTATATCCTGCCTTTAATAAGTTTTCTGCCATAGGCGCACCCATATTACCAAGCCCAATAAAGGCAATATTTGGTTTAGAGTTATTATCCATCATCACTGTATCTTTTGTACCCATCTCATCACTCCTTGATGATTTATGATGTAGCCATTGCTACATACTATTTGACAATATTTGTTAGTAGGGCGTGTTGAACATTCGCAAATAGGCACTGCTGATCGCTAAAATTGTTCCAGACAAGGCACAAAGCGACGATAATGCAGATGCCTTAGCGAGATTTGTAACGCAGTATGGGGCAATTTTAGCATCAGCCC
>NZ_MRYC01000017.1:0-67856 GCF_001921765.1 Psychrobacter sp. C 20.9
GGGACAGGACTCTTTTTTGCCGCTTCATCGTTAAAAATAAGCGCTTAGAATGACTAAACTTATTATTTTTAACATCGAATCGCCTAAAAAATAGTCGCTGTCAGTGCCATGGTCGAACGTTCAACACGCCCTAATAACAGCTTTTTTTGAAACTTAATATAGCTGTACCTTACCCATTTTTCCTTCACCGCGCTCAGTCAAATACTGCATGACGGGTGTATGTCGCAACCTCATCTCAGCAACCGTTTTGGCTTGCTCCAGACGTTTTTGCTGGCGACGCTCTGGTGTTTTGTCATCGCTTTGCATAATACTACTATCAATTTTTAAATCAATCTCTGCACTTGTGAACTGTTGCTGCAGCTTAGCAGCTAATTGCTGGAAAGTCGCTTGTAAATGTCTACTATCGACACTAGTCAAAAAAGTGGCACTACCATTACATTGACCTATCATCGTACCTTGACGGGCAAGTGCCAGCTCGTCCTGTGCCAGTACGTTGTCTTCACGAGCAATTTGTAACCAGTAATCCCATTTTTCCGAGTTCCACTCCCCTGTCAGCTCTTGAGGGGCGCAGCGTAATAAAGTACGAGGATCTTCATCTGATGGTACTGCTAACTGAGAATCATTTGCGTCAGGCTCAACAATTGGCTCAGGCTCAACAATTGGCTCAGGCTCAACAATTGGCTCAGGCTCAACAATTGGCTCAGGCTCAACAATTGGCTCAGGCTCAACAATTGGCTCAGGCTCAACAATTGGCTCAGGCTCAACAATTGGCTCAGGCTCAACAATTGGCTCAGAGCTAGTAGCTGAGTGTGCTACGCTATCATTTTGTCCAATAGAGTCATCTATGCTGAAGCTGTCATCATAAATGGGGCTTTGTAACTCATTATGACTTTGCACTTGATAGTCAATATCGTAAGGCTGTAATGGCGCTGACGCTTCATGCGTAATAGCACTTGAAGGCGGCATCGAAGTAGTCGGCTCTATAGTTGTCGCTTCTGTAGAAGGAACCTCACTATCATAAGTGTTACTCAATACTTCATCGACTGGTAATGGACGAAACGCCAGTAATCGCAAAATGCACATCTCAAGCGCTTGCATCGGCGTACTAGCAATCTTGACGCCTTCACGTGCTTGTATAACAATTTCATAGTATAGCTGTAGCACATCAGGGCTAATATGCTGGGCAAGTGTATAGATGTTTTTGGCTTGCGCCTCATTGACATTGAGTGCAACTTCAGGCAATAACTGGGTCAATGCCAATTGATGTAATAGCTCAGCAAGCCCATCAAACATACTCGTTGCATCGACCATCTGTGCACGCATTTGCTCAATATGCGCGGCAACAGCGGTTTTGTCATGGTTATAAATATCTGTGATCAATCGTACCAAGTCGGCAGAGTCAATAAGACCAAGCATCGCATTGACAGTGGCATCATCAAGTGACCCTTGACCAAATGCAATGGCCTGGTCTGTCAGTGACAATGCATCACGCACAGAGCCTTTAGCCGCACTTGCCAGTTGCCAAATGGCAGGCTGAGCATACCCAACCTGCTCCTTGGCCAAAATATTTGCTAAATGCTCGCTAAGTAATGTTTGTGGTAATGGACGCAATACGAACTGCAAGCAGCGCGAAATAATCGTAATCGGTAATTTTTGTGGATCAGTGGTCGCTAGCAAAAACTTCACATGCTCGGGTGGCTCTTCTAACGTTTTGAGGAGTGCATTGAAGCTGTGGGTCGACAGCATATGCACCTCATCAATGAGGTACACCTTATATCGCCCTTGGCTTGGCGCATAAGGCACATTGTCAAGCAGCTCACGCGTGTCCTCGACCTTGGTACGAGAGGCGGCATCAATCTCAATAAGATCAATAAAACGTCCCTGATCAATCGCCACACAATTATCACAAACACCGCACGGCGTGCTAGTAATACCCGTATCGCAGTTCAAGCATTTAGATAAAATACGCGCAATCGTCGTCTTACCCACACCTCGGGTACCAGTAAACAGATACGCATGATGCAAGCGATTATAATCAATCGCATTAATCAGCGCTTGCGAGACATGCGTCTGCCCAATCAACTCATGAAAGTTTTTGGGTCGATATTTGCGAGCTAAAACTTGATATTGCTGCGACATAGCTATCCATTGTGCCAAGTAATTAATATTCTTATTTTTAATACGATTTTTCGGTATTCATTATAGCAAAAAGCCAGCGCATTCGTCTGGCTTCTTGCTGATTTGATTATGACTCAGCCGCGCTTAATAAGCGACTTTGTTTAACGACTCATTAATCATTTTTGCGGCGCATGTGTGGGAATAAAATCACATCACGGATACTGGCAGAGTCAGTAAATAGCATCACAAGGCGGTCGATACCAATACCTTCACCAGCGGTTGGCGGTAGACCATAAGACAATGCTTCGATATATTCTTCATCAAAGTGCATCGCTTCATCATCGCCTGCATCTTTTTCGGCAACCTGACCACGGAAGCGCTCAGCTTGATCCGCTGGATCATTGAGCTCGCTAAAACCATTCGCCAACTCGCGACCACCAATAAACAACTCAAAACGATCGGTAATCTCAGGATTGTCATCATTACGACGTGCCAATGGTGAGGTTTCAGCTGGATATTCAGTAATAAACGTTGGTTGACGTAATTGGTGCTCAGCCGTTTCTTCGAAGATGATGGTCTTGAGCTTGCCCACACCGAACACCTCTTTGACCTGCTGTTTAAGGGTCACTGAGGCGTATTGTGCCAGATAGTCACGATCGTCGATACGTGACATATCAAAGTCTTTGGCATATTTTGCAATGGCGTCAGACATGGATAGACGAGCAAATGGCGCTTTTAGGCTGATGGTTTCTTCTTGATAGGTAATCTCTGTCGTACCCAAGACATCTATCGCTAGCTGATTAAACATGCGCTCAGTCAAGTCCATCAAATCATGATAATCAGCATAGGCTTGATAAAACTCAATCATGGTAAATTCAGGGTTGTGTCGGGTTGAGACCCCTTCGTTACGGAAGCTACGGTTAATCTCAAATACTCGCTCAAACCCTCCAACGACCAAACGCTTGAGATAAAGCTCAGGCGCGATACGCAAGTATAATGGCATATCCAAAGCATTATGATGTGTCTCAAATGGACGAGCCACCGCGCCACCTGGAATGGGATGCATCATTGGCGTTTCAACTTCCATAAAACGCTCATTCAGCATAAACTGACGAATACCGCTGATAATCTGGCTACGAACCATAAAGGTATCGCGAGTCGTCTCATTGGTCATCAAATCAAGATGACGGTTGCGATAGCGCGCTTCTACATCTGCTAGGCCATGGAACTTATTTGGCATCGGACGTAGGGTCTTAGTCAACAGCGTAATCTCTTCAATATGCACATATAAATCGCCTTTACCCGAGCGACCAATATAGCCTGACACACCAACAATATCACCCAAATCCAAAGATTTGATGCTTGCACGCGTCTCCTCATCAAGCTCTTTACGTGCCACATATAATTGGATGCGACCTGTCATGTCTTGGATAACGATGAATGAGCCACGGTTTAACATGACACGGCCCGCCACATTGACCTGTGTTTTGTCACCATTCGCCGCTTTTTCTTCAATTTCTTGTTTTGACACACCATCAAAAGCCGTCTGCAAATCTTTTGCATAATGGGTGCGTTTAAAGGTGTTTGGGTACGGCTGTTTATCTGAGGCAGTGATATCATCTAGCTTGGCTTGAAGTTGCGCGATCAGTTCATTGGTGTCTTCTGGCGCTTGGGTTTGGTCTTGGTTATTTCTTGACATAAAACTCTCATAATACGATAGCCGTAAACTATCTTTAGTTAATATTTGATACTCAAAACAATAGTATCTCAAATAGAGGAGACCTAGTGAATAAGACTTTCATAAGGAATGTGCAGCCCTTCATGTAGTTTTCTTATCATTGGCAAACTCAATCGGCGTTTACGATTTAATACTTCAGATACTTTACTTGCCGATCCCAAATAAGGTGTCAAATCCTTTCTACTTAAATTTAGATTTTCCATCTGAAAAATAATAGCATCGACAGCTTCGGCATGTTCGATAGGATAATATTTGTTTTCGTAAGCTTCAATTAAGGTTACTAGCACTTCGCGCTCATCAGCCTCAGGTGTACCCTCATCAGCTTGAAACACAGCTTGTAGCTGAGCAAATGCATGTGCTAGATCTTGATCATTACGAATTGGTTTAATATTCATTGACAACCTCCACATCAATTTTATCGTATTCACTATGAGTACCGATGAACTTGACCCAAGCAATACCAGCCTGATACTGCATCTCAACCACCAATCGGTATTTATTGCCTGCAATATTAAAAACGACTCTATTATTAGCGCAAATACTCGCATTCTTAAAATCGTTTTTGATATCTTGCGGTGATTGCCAACTGGCTTTTAGTGCAAAATCATGCCAAGCTTCTAGCTGACCTTTTGCATCATCATTGTTAGGCTGTTCCCAGAATTTACGTAAACTGCTTTTGGCAATAACTCTCATATGACTTAGTATATAGCATCCAATTATATTCCCAATTTGGGAATATAGCAACGCTAATCGCTATACCCCTTCTTAACCTCACTCGCATAGTTCACCGCTATGGCTTACATCTCGCCGCCGATGCTAGCCATCAAGTCAGCCTGATGCTCACGTAACAGTGCATCAAGAATCTCATCCAAGTCACCTTCCATGATAGAATCAAGCTTGTATAAGGTAAGGTTGATACGATGATCGGTCATACGGCCTTGTGGAAAATTATAGGTACGAATACGCTCTGAGCGGTCGCCACTACCGACCAAATCACGGCGTATAGAGTCCGCTACATCGACCTGCGCTTGTACTTTGGCTTGCTGGATTTTAGAGACCAGCATTTTCATCGCATGTGCACGGTTTTTGTGCTGACTACGCTCTTGCTGACACTCTACCACAGTACCCGTCGGAATATGCGTCAAACGTACGGCTGAATCAGTGGTGTTGACGTGCTGACCACCCGCGCCGCTTGAGCGAAAAGTATCCATCTTAATATCTGCAGGATTGATGTCTACCGTATCATCAATTTCAACTTCTGGCATGACCGCAACCGTACAAGCTGACGTATGCACGCGACCTTGGCTTTCTGTCTCTGGCACACGCTGTACACGGTGAGCGCCAGATTCAAACTTTAAACGTCCATAGACGCTATTACCCGATACGCGAGTGATGATTTCTTTATAACCGCCGTGTTCACCTTCGTTTGCGGATAGAACTTCAACAGTCCAGCCCTGGGTTTGCGCGTATTTTTGATACATACGGAACAAATCACCAGAGAAAATCGCTGCTTCATCACCGCCCGTCCCAGCACGAATCTCCAAGAATGCTGGCACCTTATCGTTAGGATCTTTTGGTAGCATCATGACATTAAGCGCTTCTTCCATCTCTACAATGGTATCACGGGCTGTCTCAATTTCGTCGAGCATCATCTCTTTCATGTCAGGATCTGTCGCGTCAGCTAGCATCGCCTCAGCGTCGGCCTGATCCGTTTCTGCATTCAGATAGTTCTGCCATAAGGTCGTGATGTCCATCAAGTCGCTATGCTCGACAGACAATTCGCGAAATTTATTATTATCACTGATGACACTAGGATCTGATAACAAGGCGGTGACCTCTTCATAACGGTCTACCATCTGGTCTAAACGCAGGCGTAAGGATTCTTTCATAAAAGGACTTTTAATTGGATAAGAGGAATAAGCTCGTGATTATAGCAAATTTTTTGGGGTAAATTAAAACCTCTAAGCATTCTTCTCAATATTCGCAGCAATCTTGTCACTATACTCTCAAATATCTCTACTTATTCTTAAATAAAGATACTTGGTTCTGATACCAAGATTAGTAGACAAAAAAATAGCTAAGAAGACTCTTAGCTATTTTTATCGATAAAAGGTGCGTATTGAGACGTTAGACTTTACGAACCAATACTGAGCCAATAGAGTAACCGGCACCAAATGAGCAAATAACACCTAGATCACCTGACGCTAGCTCATCTTTATAGCGATGGAATACAATCATAGGGCTGGCTGAGCTGGTATTAGCAAATTCAGCAATGACGCTTGGTGCGATTGATTTGTCAGCATCTTTACCGATGACAGTGCGTAAAATCAAATCTAGCATATTGGCATTGGCTTGGTGTAGCCACATCATCTTAACATCAGAGGTCGGTATATCATTTTCTTGTAGGTGTTCAGTGATAACCTCAGACACCTTTGGACAAACTTCACGGAATACTTTGCGACCATTTTGCAAAAACAGTTTATCAGTAACTGGGGCTTTGATATCTGGATACATCTCCGTTTGCGCGGCTAGATACTCTGAGCGATCCATAAAGCCATATTCGTTTTTGATGTTGGTCGAAAACTGAGTAAATAGCTTAGCGTTTAGAATCTCATAACCCTTTGGCGTGTCTAATTCTTCAACAATAGTCGCCGTTGCTACATCACCAAAAATAAAGTGGCTGTCACGATTGCGCCAGTTTAGATGCGCGGAGGTAATCTCGACATTGACCACAGCCACACGTTTGGCAAGACCAGAAACAATAGAACCATGCGCTTGCGATAAACCAAACGTTGCCGCACTACAGGCGACGTTCATATCATAAGCGAAGCCGCCAACCATACCAATGGCATTTTGGATTTCAATAGCAACCGCAGGATAAGTGCGCTGGAAGTTTGAGCAAGCAAGGATGATACCATCTAGATCGTTGGCCTCAAGTCCAGCATCAGCCAATGCGTCTTTTAACGCAGCCGCGCCCATTTCTGCCATCACAGACAGCTCTTCACCTAAGTTACGATAGGCAATGACTGGTGCCATGATTTCAGGGTCTAAAATACCGTCTTTTTCCATCACATAACGTGATTTGATACCAGATACTTTTTCGATGAAAGCAGCTGAAGAAGGCTCAAGTGCCGTCATTGTCTCTGCAGCTATCTCTTCAGCATGTTCGGTATTATAGTTTTCAACATACTGGTTAAATGACTCAACTAGCTCTTCGTTACTAATGCTGTAAGGTGGGATATAAAGACCAGTGCCTGTGATACAAGTCGTCATGATACGCTTCCTTGTCTACTACTGTGGTGCTTGGAATAAGCATAAAAGTGGAAAAATAATAGCCATTCAAATTCAGTGAATAACTGTAAACTTAAAATCAGTGTGTTTATTATGCCTGAATATTATAATTTTTCTAATACTTTGTTACAAATAATCTGTTTCTGGCGATAAATAAGCAAAGACTCACGTCATTCTTTGATAGCTACGTTATAATTAGCGCCATTTTGCTCTGTGTAACCACCCAAACACATCGATACACGCTCATCTTTAGGAATACTAATGGCAGAACTTCTTACTTGGTTATTTGGTCAATATGCGGATTACTCCACGACATTTATCGTCTTAGAGTTGATTGCCGTGTTTTTTGGTGTGGCAAGTGTCTTGCTTGCCAGCAGAACCAATATCTTAGTCTTTCCAATTGGCTTAATCAGCACGGCGATATTTGTATATTTACTATGGAAATGGCAGCTGTTTGGCGATATGTTCATCAATGCTTACTATACGGTGATGAGTTTATATGGTTGGATTAACTGGTCAAAGAACAAAAAGAATCAGCCTATAGAGACTCATGAGTCAAACAATGTCCGTATTGAGCATTTGCATGCAGGCGATGTACCTATCTTGTCTGCTTTGGCAATAGCAACCATGTCTTTTGTGGCGCTGATATACTATTTCCGTCCGGTGATTAATAACGGCTTTAGTTTTGATGGTGCCGTTCTTGGTGTGCATTTATTCACTTGGGTGGACTATACCGACATGCTCACTACAGCTTTGTTCCTGATGGCAATGTGGCTCATGGCACGGCGCAAAATTGAGCATTGGATACTATGGATCATTGCTGATGCGATATCAGTACCACTATACTTTTATAAAGGCTTTACTTTTACCGCGCTACAATATGTAGTCTTCACTCTCATTGCAATCTGGGCCTATTATGAATGGCAACGACGCTACCGTGTACAACCTCGAACAGCATACGCCTGAATCTGTCATTACTGTCGCAGTTTTGGGCGCAGAAAGTACGGGGAAAACAACCCTATGCCGTGATTTGGCAGCGCATTTCGATAGTCTGTGGGTGTCAGAATATATGCGCACTTACTTGCAAGCGAAGTGGGATGATGAGCAGCTTACTTGTACATGGGATGACCTGCTACCTATCGCACAAGGTCAGATTGCGTTAGAGAACAAACTGGCCAAACAAGTCACCCAAACGTCTAATGAAAACCGCTATTTGTTTTGTGATACCAGTCTGTTTGAGCTAATGGTCTACTCTCATTGGTATTATGGTAACTGCCCCACCGCTCTTGAGCAAGCAGCATTGGCGCATCATTATGATTTGATACTATTGACTGAGGTTGATATACCCTGGGTGGCTGATGACCTGCGAGACAGTCCGTACCAACGTGATGAGATAAGCGCCTATTTTGCCAGTCAATTAAGCAAGCATCAAAAACCTTTTGTGCGTATTAGTGGCGATAGAAAAGAACGTGTCCGGCAAGTAATCGCGCAGCTCGCTCATCTCGGTAGTCCCTAGAATCGTTTTCCACATACTATTCATCTTCCTTGCATATTTTCTCGCTACCTCCTCTCTATGATGTCTATTAACGCCGCAGCCAACTGTATCAGCAGCGTTGGATTCAAGACATTTAGGAGGCGCCAACATGCAAAAAACACTATTAACCAAATTGTTTTTTATGTCCTATTGCTACCACTTGCTGGACTATATGCTGCCTTTTTCGGCATTTTAAGTACAGAAGATCTCAATCTATTACTGGGCGCGATATTCTGCTTTATGGTACTTGCCTGTGTCATGGTGATGACTCGTAAACTTGACTGGTACAAAGTCACATAAGCCAAGCGCTGTATGAAAAAAGTCACATAAACTGATAATAGTTTGAATTAATGCTGCCTTAACTTAGTTGATAAGGCAGCATTATCGTTGGGGCTGTAGTAGATAAGCACTATGCTAGACTACTTTTATGAAGATAACCCATTGTAAACTCAGTAAAAAAGTACAGCGAAGGCTGTTAGAGTTTTTCACAGCTGAAGTGACTGCTAGAACAGCCGCAGATTTGCTTGATATTCAGCCTAACAGTGCTGCACTTTTTTATCATAAAATAAGACTTGTGATAGATCATCATCTCTCATTACAAGCTGATGAGCTTTTTGATGGCGAAGTCGAATTAGATGAAAGTTACTTTGGCGGCGTACGCAAAGGCAAAAGAGGTCGCGGAGCTGCTGGTAAAACAGCCGTGTTTGGTATCCTAAAACGAAATGGTAAGGTTTATACCATTGTCGTAGCAGACACCAAACAGACTACTCTAATGCCTGTTATTAAGCGTAAAATCAAGCCTGACAGCTTTGTTTATACGGACAGTTACCGAAGTTACAATGCATTAGATGTGAGCGAATTCAAACATTTCAGAGTCAATCACTCTAAAGAGTTCACTTGCGGTAAAAACAATCACATCAATGGCATTGAGAACTTCTGGAATCAGTCTAAACGAACACTCAGAAAGTATAATGGAATCGATAAGAAGAACTTCCATTTATTTTTAAAAGAATGTGAGTTTAGATTTAACTATGGTTCACCATCTAATCAGCTAAAATTCCTGAGAAAATGGTGTGATATTTAATCCTTATCTACTACAGCCCCTTATCGTTATATTAGCCTAGTCGTTACGCTACTTGACTATCTGATTGTTTAACGCTTTAGCCCAATTATTGCAATCATCCTCACAGCGCGGGCAGCATTTATCAGCTTCTAATATTTGCTCGACATAACCACAATACATGCAGGCGTAATGAGCCCCTATCTCTACTTGCTCAACAGCTTGATATTGCTTAGGAAACAGCGGCATGCCGTAAACTGTATTTTCAGAGGAATGCAATAAAATACTAAAGTTGCCGTCTGTCTCAAGCAAACCGATGCGCACTTGACCCAAATGCTCAATGCCCTGTTGACGCATTTCAGCAAAAAACTCATCGTGAGACATTTTGCCTTTCTTAATTTTATCTAGTACCAGCATGCTATCTTCTACGATATAAAGTGACTTGCCTTCCAATAAGTCTTCAAAAGGTTGGAATTTCATCATCGCCCAAGTACAAAGCCTATAAAGTGAAATGACCGTACCCATGATTAGTACGGCTTGAATAATCGGCAAATCCTCAGTAAACATAGGGTCACCCGCGATAGAGCCAAGTGATAGGATAATGGTCAACTCAAAGATAGAAAGCTGACGAACGCCGCGCTTGCCGGTGAAGCGCAAGAACGTGATAATTAATACAAACATGACGGTGACACGTATTAAGATTTCAACGGCAAACGACCAAGTTGTGTCATGAATAAAAATACTTGCCCAATCCATATTCTCATTTCCAATTTATTTATCTGATGTGTTGTGTTTAATGAATGATGTTCTAATAGTTCGTTTGATGCGAAGCACATCATCCCTATTTTCAGACCTTATCGTCAATACAACTATCGTTATTCTCATTTAAGAGAGATTTTTTGCCACAAGTACGACAAAATATCCTGTCTTGTGAGACAACTATGGATTGTATTAATTAATTAGTTATCAATCTATTATTTTCGCTAGAAACAATCGATCGTTATAGCAGCGTATCCCACGACCTACAACTAAAATCCTATGTTTGCCTGTTTTGTGCCATTTATTCATTATAGGAATAATTTTTGAAAGCCACTGTTTATACTATTATTGCGTTGATCGCATTTGCCGCAAACTCCCTGTTTTGCCGGATGGCCCTAGCAGCAGGTTATATAGATGCTTGGAGTTTTACGGTCATTCGTCTGCTCAGTGCGGCTGTTTGCTTAGTGTTTATTATGACGATTCACGCCTACAAACTACAGCGTCAAGTACTCGCCTCTGACAAGCCTTCTATTGATGCTATCTTAAATGACAAAGGCAGTTGGCTTAGTAGTGTCAGCTTGGTCATTTATGCGTTATGTTTTTCGATTGCCTATGTAGAGCTTAATACTGGTACAGGTGCTTTAATTTTGTCTTCGGCCGTTCAGATTACGATGATTGGCTGGGGTATCTACAAAAAAGAACAGCTTAGTGCTGTACAGTGGCTGGCATTTATCGTCGCAGTCGCAGGATTTGTGTATTTGATGTTGCCATCAGCGGCCGTTCCATCACCCAACGCTGCCGCATTGATGGCACTGAGCGGTGCGGCTTGGGGAGTATACAGCATACGCGGTAAATCATGCATCTCACCGCTACGAGCGACAGGGTTTAACTTTGTGCGGAGTTTGGTAGCCGTTCCGATATTGTTACTGGTGGGCCTAATGTATCTGGATGAAATAGGTTTAAAAAACATCAGCTTAGAAAGTATTACGAGCGAAGGGATATTGCTCGCCTGTGCGTCAGGAGCGATCGCATCAGGGCTGGGTTACAGTATTTGGTATACGGCGATGCCATTGTTAAAAACCACACAAGCGGCGATCGTTCAGCTGTGTGTGCCTGTGATTGCGGCTGTACTAGGCGTGATATTTTTATCTGAGCAGCTAACGTTACCATTTATCATTGCCAGTGCAGTTATTTTAGGCGCAGTCTTAGTGTTTACGTTAAATAAAAAAGTGCCAGCCTAGGGCGTGTCACTATTTTAAAAATAGTGATAAAAATGAGATAAATCGCAGACAAATAAGGAAAATAGTGCAGACAATATCGAGATATTGACCAGCTATTTGTCAAAGATTGAGCCATTTTTAGCTTATTTAGTGATAAATGCTTGAACTAGGGACACGCCTTAGTGAGGATATTACTTATGATGCTCTATCACTAGCTCGGCTAATGACAAAAAGTTCGCGCTATCAATCTATTCTATTTTACCAGATAGTATAAAACCGCCCTGATTTATAAAAATCGGGGCGGTTTTGTGTAAGCTATCATATTGAGTTAATGATTCGCTTGCTACCAGTAAAAGCAAAGCTAAAAGCCTTTAGATAACGGTAACTTCTAAGCGGGCATCTACATTGCCACGAGTGGCATTAGAATATGGGCACACCTGATGTGTGGCTTCGATCAACTGTTGTGCTTGCGCTTCATCAATACCTGATACTTCGACATGCAATTCTATATCCAAGTTGTAGCTACCATCTGCTTTCATACCGATGCCAACTTGCGCAGAAGTTTTAGAAGCGGTGACAGGCAATTTCATTTGCTGCGCAACCATGCTCAAAGCGCTATCAAAACAAGCGGCATAACCCATAGCAAAAAGCTGCTCTGGATTCACACCTTCTTTATCTTGTTCTTGAAAAGACACCAAATCAAAACCTAATGAACCATCGTCTAGTCCAGTATGACCAGAACGTCCACCAGTTGCTGTTGCACGAGTTTTATAGAATATTTTCATAATTTATGCTTCCTTATTGATGTTATTAGAGGTTGTGCTTACGCTGTTGCGATAAGACTATTATAGAATCGCTGGCAGTTATCCGTTAGAACAGACCTCTATAACTCTTGCCTAATTCTATAAATTTTTAGGGGCTGTAGTAGATAAGCACTATGCTAGACTACTTTTATGAAGATAACCCGTTGTAAACTAAGTAAAAAAGTACAGCGAAGGCTGTTAGAGTTTTTCACAGCTGAAGTGACTGCTAGAACAGCCGCAGATTTGCTTGATATTCAGCCTAATACTGCTGCACTTTTTTATCATAAAATAAGACTTGTGATAGATTACCATCTCTCATTAGAAGCTGATGAGCTTTTTGATGGTGAGGTCGAATTAGATGAAAGTTACTTTGGCGGTGTACGCAAAGGCAAAAGAGGTCGCGGGGCTGCTGGTAAAACCGCTGTATTTGGTATTCTAAAACGAAACGGTAAGGTGTATACCATTGTCGTAGCAGACACCAAACAGACTACTCTAATGCCTGTTATTAAGCGTAAAATCAAGCCTGACAGCTTTGTTTATACGGATAGCTATCGAAGTTACAATGCACTGGATGTGAGCGAGTTTAAACATTTCAGAGTCAATCACTCTATAGAGTTCACTTGCGATAAAAACAATCACATCAATGGCATTGAGAACTTCTGGAATCAGTCTAAACGAACACTCAGAAAGTATAATGGGATTAATAAGAAAAACTTCCATTTGTTTTTAAAAGAGTGCGAGTTTAGATTTAACTATGGTTCACCATCTAATCAGCTAAAATTCCTGAGAAAATGGTGTGATATTTAATCCTTATCTACTACAGCCCCAATTTTTATACTATCAGTCAGTCTTAAAAAACAAGCTATCCTCATGAATCAAGAAACCATAGACCGACTTCTTAATATACTGCCTAGGAATCAAACCCTCGAATCTGCTGTCGCAGGGCTATTCTTTTACTGTGCCGATAGACCAAGCAAAGCTGTTAGCTATATCCAAGAGCCAAGCATTTGTATTGTCTTGCAAGGTGAGCGTGAGATTTATTTAGGAGCAGACTGCCAAAGATTCAGTAATAGCCACTTGATGTTTTGTCCTGTCAATATTCCGCTGAGCATGCACATAAAACATGCCTCAGTAGTGAATCCTGTCATCGTTTTATCTATGAAATTAAATCTCGCCATGATTAGAGAGATATTGGCGCAAATACCCTCTAAAACACCCACAGCAAATGGTCACTTAGGCATAAAGTGGCCGTTAGATGAGGCGATAATGGCGGCATTTGATCGATTGATACGCTTGCTTGATTATCCAAACGATATTGAATTTTTGGCGTCACTGATTCAACAAGAAATATATTATCGACTACTCTCAGCGGAGCAAGGTAACAAGCTTAGAAAGTTGGTCGTTGATGGTAGCCATACACACCGTATTGCCCAAGCCACTGACTGGATCAAGTCGCATTTAAATGAGCCTATTATGGTAGAGGGTCTAGCCAGTAGATGCGGCATGAGTGTCTCAGGGTTTCACCAGCACTTCAAAGAAATCACCCAGTTGAGTCCACTACAGTATCAAAAAAGCTTAAGATTGATGGAAGCAAAACGATTGATTAAAATACATGGGCAAGGAGCACAAATATCGCAAATAGCCATGCAAGTTGGCTATGAAAGCCCCAGTCAATTTAGCCGAGAATACAAGCGGCTGTTTGGAGTCAGTCCGAGCAGTGAGCTGATGTGATAACTGTCTCACCATTGATACCTATAGCGGCAGGATTTTATTATCATTGTGATGGTAACTCTAGGACTTATCGATTTTGGCATAACAGACTCAATGTCAGGCCTACCTCGCTTACCTTGGTCAACTTCAAGCACTTATCAACGTGAGGTGGGTGACGCCTTTAGAGCAAACTATCCCTATAGCGTACTTACAGAACGATTCAATGAATTGATCATTTATCTATTACTACAGATTATTGATTAACTATTCTTCTAACCCTTTCTAGCGCTAACCTCTTGTGATACAAGAGCTCATCTGAGTATCGAGATATCCACTGATATAGTTGATTCAGTTTAAAAGAGATACAAGGCAACCAAGCGCAGATGTATATGTGATACTTCAAGTGAGGTTAACGCTGTCACTATTTTATAGAGGATTGACTATAAATAGATTTTAAGGCAAATATCTACTCAAGGTATCTCTATACTTTCTTATTTTTTAGCTAAAAGAGATTTGTTATTCGAATAAAAAACAGTTGACTCACCAATATATTCGTATTATAACATATAATATATATTCAAAATATTGGATATATAGCGTAGTTTTTTTTACGTATGTTTATCGAAAAGCTTGGGGAGGAAATGACATGATTCGTTTAAGCTACACTCTCAAATGCTGGGCGCTAGGTATCACTTTTTTTTCAGTGTTCTATTTTATGGTCGTCATGAGTGACCCAGGCTTTAGCAAATATATATATATGCTGGCCCTCAGCACTCTACTCTTCCCCATTGCCAAGCGTGCAGTGGATGTGATGATAGATTTTTTTACCCCAGATCTCGATCTATTTAATGGATTGCTGCCGTCAATTCTGATTAACGTGGTGATTTGGATACTGACACCATTTATCGTAGCACTGACAGTGATTGCGTTCATGCTTTATAGTATGGGTGTGCTCACAGAAAAGATGAGTCATTAAAACCTACTTAAATAAAAGGCCGGATTAGCAATTGCTGATCCGGCCTTAACATTCAAAGAAACTTTTAGTTCTAGCCCACCTTATCCCACATTTTACTAAGACGCTTGGGCGAAACTGCCACACGAGTTTTCATCGGCTGAGCAAATAGCTGGATACGATACTCCTCCACCATCCAGCGATATTCGCTAATGGCTTCTTTGTCCGCACGCCCTGCTAACCGCTCCATATGCAAGTCAAGCGCGTAGACACCGTCGAGGTCGGCATCCAAATTATGCTCAAGACGCTCTAAGCGAATCTCTAGTGCCTCAAGATAACGTGGATACTGCTGCCAATGGCTATAATCCATGCGGTAAACAAAATCAGCCAAATACAAATCTTCTAATTGATCTTCGATATCATCGATAGATTCCCCAAATATCTCGCGGTCTAACATCAACAGACTCTGGCGAATACGCTGCCAGCGCGTATAAACATTTTTCAGCGTTTTTATGACGCTTTGACCGGTCAATAAGAAGTTATTTAACACAACTTCTAGCGTCTGTGCATACTCCTCAGGTGTAAACGGTAACTCCTCGCTCAATCCAACTGCGATATCGTCAGCGCTCTCAGGCAGGCTCTCGGTATGATCAAATAACACATAATGCTCTTCAAGCGTAGCATCCAATGTAGCATCAATGACGATTGTTTTTAGCTTTTCCATATCACCAAGCGGTGCAAATGCCAGTTTGAATATTTTATCCACTTGACTGGTGAGCTGTTTTTTCTTTGCGCCAAGCTTCCCTTTGATCAAGGTTAATACGCCGATACGATGCGCTTGTAGTGCGGCATTGACATCGGTGTACTGATGGATCGATACCGCTTCGCCTGCTTCATCAGCCACGAGCGCCGCAAACTGCTTCATAACCACGCCTGCACTATGATGATTTTTGCTAAAGGCAAAATGCTCAGGGAATTCAGTATGCGCGCCTTGTTGCTCATTCACCGCTTGACTGGTCTCAGAGGCATGACGAATCTGTAGCGTTTGTAGATCACGACCTTTTTCGATAATGCGGTTTTTGTCATCGACCACACAAATTTGTGGCTGCAGATAACGATCAATCGTGGAAGGGCTAAAGCTCTCTGGCGTCACCGACATAATACCGCGGCGATTGAGCGCTTGGCACAGCTGTTTTAACAGCCCTTGTCCACCTTGCTGCTGCAACTCATCAAACAAATTATCTGCGGTATCAGGTATCGGGACGATCTGACGACGGATATCTTTTGGCAATGATTTGAGCAACTGCAATACCAGCTCGTAGCGCCAACCAGGTACACCCCATAGTAGCTCAATGGCGTCGAGCTGTGGTAATGCAGCAAGCGGTACGCGTATGGTCACGCCATCATCATCACTTGCTGGATCAAAGACGTAACGCAGTGGCAGTTTTAGATCACCCAGCTTCCATACTTCTGGGAAATCGCCCGTGGTCGGTGCTTGGCTAGTAAGTACGTCTTCATCGGTAAAAAACAGATACTTAGCATCGTTTTTTTCTACTTCTGCGCGCCAGTCTTCAAACGTTTTGCGGCTGGCGACGTGTTCAGGAATCTTTTTGTCATAGAACTGATATAGCGTTTCTTCATCAACCAATAGATCACGGCGGCGTAGCTTATCTTCGATACGCTCAACATGGGCAATCTTGTCCATATTGTGCTGTAAAAATGGCGCATTACGACCGAAGTTACCAGTCACTAACCCATCACGAATGAAAATCTCTCGCGACTCGACCAAGTTTACTTGCTCATAATTGGTCAGCTGCTTGCTAATGATGATCAAGCCAAACAAGCTAATCTGCGCGTATGCTTTGACACGTCCTGTCTTTTTGGACCAATGCGGTTCAAAGTAATGATATTTGAGCAGGTCGCCTGCTGCTGAGATGATCCACTCGGGTTCAATTTTGGCAACGGTACGCATAAAGACTTGCGAGGTTTCGACCATCTCAAACGCCATTACCCAAGGCGGAATCTGTTTGAACACGGTACTGGCTGGGAATATTTTGGCTTTTTGCTGACGCGCCGCCAAATACTCACCGCGGCTTTCAGTCTTATGCGCAATGATGGACAATAATCCTGTTAATAACGCTCGGTGCAAATTGGCGTATTTGACCGCTTTTAACGCTTCGTCTTCGATTGCAGTCGGGTCATTCTTAGCGAAATTTTTATCGGATGCTTGTGCATCACTGGTATCTATCAGCTTAAGATCTGTCACCATTTGTAGCAATTGACGATGCGTTTGATGCCATTCACGAACACGCGGGAAGCTCAGATAGTTCTTTTTCGCAAACTGCTTACGCTGATTACCAGACAGTTTATTGCCGTCTTCGTCTTTTTCAAACAGTGCCTTCCATAGACTTAAGTAAAACAAGAAATCTGAATCATCTTGACGGAAGACCGCATGCTTTTGATCCGCTTGCGTACGCTTGTTGGCAGGGCGCTCACGTGGATCTTGTACCGCAAGCGCAGCCACCACAATCAGCATTTCACGAATACAATCAAAGTCAGAACCAGCAACCAGCATACGTGCCAGCCGTGGATCGATTGGCATACGTGCCATTTTCTGACCAGTCGCTGTCAAGCGCAGGTGATCGAGTCCTTTTTGACGTTTTGGCTTATTGGTTTTATCCTGAGCAGCGATGTCCTTTTTGGAAGTGATTGCCCCCAGCTCATCAAGCAACTTATGACCATCTGTGACTAACCTACTATCAGGTGGCTCGATAAAATCAAAGTCATCGACACTACCCAAGCGCAAGTTTGCCATCTGCAATATCACAGATGCCAAATTGGTACGTAGAATCTCAGGCTCAGTAAATTCAGGACGACCGTTGAAGTCCTCCTCAGAATATAGGCGAATGCAGACACCTGGCGCTACACGGCCACAACGACCTTTACGTTGGTTGGCAGCCGCTTGCGAAATCGCCTCAATCGGTAAGCGCTGTACACGTGAGCGATACGAGTAACGCGAAATCCGCGCAAATCCTAAGTCAATCACATAGCGAATACCCGGTACAGTCAACGCAGTCTCAGCAACGTTGGTCGCAATGACAATACGTCGACCTCGACCTGATGGCTGAAAGATACGCTGCTGCTCTTCATACGTCTGCCGTGCAAACAGTGGCAACACTTCGGTATGACGTGGACCATGGCGCTCAAGCACTTCTTGCATTTCACGAATTTCCGCCTCGGTCGCGGCAAATATCAAGATATCAGCCTGATCGGCATGGCCTTTATTTTGCGCGTCGCTAAAACATTCCTCGACAGCAGCAACCACCGCACGCGGCAGGTTCTCTTCAAAATCATCATAGCTGTCATCTTCTGAGCTGTTTACTGGCTCATCGGTCAGCGGACGATAACGAACTTCTACTGGAAAACTACGCCCTTCAACATTAAAGATAGGTGCAGGAACTTGTCGTTTTAGCTTGGCATCATAATGACTAAAGTACTCACTAAAGCGCGTGGTATCGAGGGTCGCTGAAGTGATAATGACTTTTAAATCTGGGCGCTTGGGTAGCATTTTTTTGAGATAACCCATAATAAAATCGATGTTCAAACTACGCTCATGCGCCTCATCGATAATAATCGTATCGTATTTACTCAAAAAACGATCGTGACCAAGCTCAGCAAGCAAGATGCCATCGGTCATCAGCTTGACTACAGATTGCGCTGAGCCTTGCTCATTAAAGCGAATCTTAAAACTAACCGTATTACCCAAAGGCTCACCCAGCTCTTCAGCAATACGATTTGCGACGCTGCGCGCGGCCAGTCGTCTTGGCTGCGTGTGCCCTATCTGTCCAGTAATACCGCGTCCTGCCAGCATGGCGAGCTTAGGCAACTGTGTGGTTTTACCCGAACCTGTCTCACCCGCCACGATAATGACCTGATTATCAATGATCGCTTGTACCAGATCTTCTGCGCGTTGACTAACAGGCAGGTCAAGATTTAATTTGGCAGGTAAGTCACTTGGGATGCTATCGATACGTGCCTGCACGGCTTCTTGAGAACGTGTCTTTATTTTCTCGTACTGAGCACGTTTCTTGGCAAGTACATCATCTAGATTGTTCTTTTGCTCAGAACTATTATTAGATTTTTTATCTTTAGATACAGCAGCACGTGCCAGCTCTCTTTCAAGACGGCTTAAGTAATAGCTGTCTTTAGCAAGAACTGGTAAATCACTCAGTAATTTTACTGGTCGCTTTGCACTGTTAGTTTCATCTACGGTAGATGTTTTTAGACTGGTATTTTCAAAAGTATCAGACATATTTGCTTAGGCTATTTATTATGTATAAGTGGTTAGATTATGGAGGCAAATGCAGGGTGATTCAAGGTAGTTATGATGCTTGTATGATGCTTAGTTGCAAAGCTGAAGTTTTTTCTATGGCTATGAGGACGATAATGCCTCTATCTAATAATCAGTATTAAATCAAGACACACTTAGACCATAAATATTAAATTTCACATCATTAAAGGCATAGAAATGGTCTAAATGAGAAAACTAATTACTAACAGTATAAATAACCTGTTGGTGAGTCGCAGCTCCCACAAAAAAGGTATGCATTTTTTGCAGTGCCAGCCTAGGAAAAGGAAGATGTAGTGACAGTATCAATTTTTCAAACCCTAACATCTCATTAACTAACTCTTTCGCTACGTCAGGACGAATCTGCGGGTTTTCATAAATATTGTCAATTAACCACGTTAATCGTGGAAATTTTGCGTTATCGTGAATCTGATAAAGGATGGGCAGCATATCATCAGATATCTGACATCGCGCTTTGCGGATTAGACCACTTTTATAATACATATCTAATGACATATTAGGATAATTTCCTTAGATTTTTAATACTCAGATAACCCACGTATTCTTTATCTTCTTTGATATCGACACCGCCTGCATCAACGATAGGCTCAATCAACAGCTGAGCATTTGAGAGCAGATCATTCACGTTATAGATATCATCTATATCGACCTCAAACTTATCATCAATATGTGAAGCGGCGTCGAACGGCGATACGTCATCTTTAAAAGTGAACTGTTTATAAAACTCGCTTTGTTTGGCTTGCTTAATGGCCTCGGCTTGACTGGCGGCAACGATCAGAAGCTTATAATGAAACTCTTCAAAACTTCCCTGCTGATAGCCGCCCAAATTTATAAAAAACAGCTTTAAGTTAGCATCTTTGCTTACCTGCTCACTTGATTTAACCAGTTTGATCGCATAGCCATCAACTTTAGTAATCGCTCGATACGAATCAATGTGCCATTTGTTTTTGACTTCTGGCCAATGCTGATTGATATCCTCTACCAGCTCGCTGACGTGATTGGCCACACCAAAAAAGATGTCATGCTGTTCAATCAGGCGACCTTTGGGACGGCCACCAAGTTGAGCCATATATAAAGTTAACATGTAACGCAGTCCTTATAAATTTTTCATTGTAGCTAATTTTAATTGAACATAATATCGAGCGCGTCTTATTACAATACCCGCCCTGTTTTTAAAGCAAATGCCCAATCTCTACGTCCATTTTTGAGCGCCAGTTCTGCTGCTGCTTCATGATCATAAGCGACCTTAATATGCTCAGTCTGCCAGCATTTACCTTGCGCCGTTTCTATACAGGTTATAAGCGCGTAGCTGGCATGAGGCGAATACGTTTGCATCTTATGAAGAATGGGCAAATTATCTTCGTAGGCGGGATAACCCACACTGCCACTATTAATAACCATTTGCCCTGATGATAGTGTCACCGTGCGCGGAATATGCGTATGTCCACAGATAATGACAGGGCTGGCTATACCATTTAATAATGACAAGATGTTCGAGTCGCTACGTACTGTCGGTACGCCTGTTGCGATATCTTCAAGCAAATATACCATGTCATCAGTTGGCGTCCCATGACAAAGATAAACATCCTCACTTAAATGACAATCAAACGGTAAAGCGCGCATCCATTCAATCGCGTCTTTAGGTAAATCTTTCACAATAAAATCCATCGTTGGATTATCAGCGATTTCTGCCATGGTTGATAAATTCAGCGCCTCATAAATCTGCCTATCTTGATTACCCCGAATGGTAACAATATCATCTCGATGGGTCATTAGTAATTCATAGGTCGCCTTAGGCGCTATCGGCCCATATAAAATATCACCAAGATTGACGATTTGATTGACATCGCGCTTTTTGATATCAGCAAGCACAGCGTCAAGCGCGAAGACATTACTATGAATATCTGAAATAGCAGCGATTGTAATGCAATTTTTATTATTGAATGTCGTCATAATGTCTATTATCCCCATAAGTTATGATGTTATAAATTAAGAGAGTATAAAAAATAAAAACCTGATGCCTCATTAATATTGGGACATCAGGTTTTATTTATCATGGTAATGCTAATGGTTCGTTAGACTTATAGTAGGAAGAAATACGCCCAACACCCAACGATAACAGTAGAGATAATATTAAGGATGACACCTGTACGTACCATCTCTGTTTGTTTGATCAAACCGGTACCAAACACGATAGCGTTTGGCGGCGTCGCAACTGGTAGCATAAAGGCACAGGACGCACCGATACCAATAATAAGTACTAAGACTTCGCTCGGTATACCCATATGCTCGGCAATTGCCGCAAATACAGGAACTAAGAGCGCAGCTGATGCCGTGTTTGATGCAAACTCTGTTAAGAAAATAATGAAGGCTGAGATTGCAAGCATCACAACCAATAGTGGCGCGGTTTGTAAGCCATTAGCAACCGTCTCACCCAGTACTAATGACGCACCTGAAACTTTTAGGATATTCGATAGCGCAATACCGCCACCAAACAGCATCAATACACCCCAATCTGTGTTGTCTGATACTTGTTTCCAAGACACCAGACCCAAACTCACGACCGCCACTGCTGCAAGCAATGCAACAACGGCATCTGTATCTTCGATACCAACTGCAGCACCAATTTGCTTAGAGAGTATCCAGCTCACCGCTGCCACAATAAAGACAATAATCGTCAGCACGCGCGGCTTGGTCCAATGAATAGTTTCATCTTGCTGTAGGGTCATCGTGCGGTTCAGGTTCGGCTTTAGATACAAATACATCGCACCCAACAATACTGGTAATAGTATCAGCATCATTGGAATACCAAATTTCATCCAATCAACAAACGCAATATCCAAGGCTTTTGCGGCGATCGCATTTGGTGGCGAGCCGACAATCGTACCCAAACCACCGAGACTTGCTGAATACGCAATACCGAGCAGTACAAACACAAATGTACCGCGATCTTCTTTACTATCGACTTGCGTCAAAATACCGAGGGCAAGCGGTAGCATCATTGCCGTTGTCGCCGTATTTGAGATCCACATTGACAAAAACGCAGTCACGCCAAAAATCAATAGTACAGCGGTACTTAGCTTACCACCTGATAACGAAAGAATTTTTAGCGCAATCTTTCTATCAAGCTTTTGTACATGTAACGCGGCCGCCAAGGCAAAACCACCAAAGAAGAGATAAATAATGGGACTGGCAAAGCTTTGCAGACCGACTTCAGCATTAAAATCAGGAATGCCAATTAATGTCCCAACCACAACCACCAAGATCGCAGTGATTGTGACGTGTATCGCTTCAGTGAGCCATAGCACGCCGATAAAAAACAGCATTGCTAGCCCTTTGTTAGCACTGACCTCAAATGGCAATACACTGTAAATAATAAGACTAATGATTGCCGCAATGGCGACCACGATCAATCCTTTTCCCGTTCCCTTTGGGAATGTATCCGTAAATAAATACTCGTTACCATCATCAGGAATATGGCTATCCAGCTTTTTCTCTGACATAAATTATCCTTATCGCATCCAAAGTGAGTATGAAGTCAAAGTTATTGCAACACACACTTATTATAAGACATCATGATATTCATATAGCGAACATTACGCGCGAAAATATCATATCAGAATAACTTATATATGAATACATTTTGATTAATTTTGTTTTTTTAGGATATCTGTTTGATTCGTTAATGATAATCACCTCTCGACTTTGTGAGATTTTTCAATAGTAGCTCTCTCACTGCTTTGTTCTCACTGCTCTGTTCTCACTGCTTTGTATGGACGCCTTGGTTGATAAAAATTACATAAAGCATTCAAACATTCATCATTTGGGGCTATACAAGTAAAAACCGATACCACATAATCTTAGGGTTAGATAGATAATCATCAATAAAAACAAGAGGAATGACACTATGACAGATGCAAATAAAACCGATGCAACCACAAAAATGGCGCCAAAAGACATTAATCAAGATAGTCTGGCCAAAGAAGATCAACAGCGTACTGACGACTCAGCGCTAGATATGATGCAAGGTATGCATGAGCATGAAGATCATCAAGAAGAAGGCGCAAAATAAAAGATGGCAGAACGGCAGATAAAGCCAGTTATCTAGTATTAACAGCAAAAATAAGAAGCGCTTGTCATGATGATGAGCGCTTTCTTAGTTTGGTTTCTCTTTGTTCTGGCAAGTGATTGGAGACATAGTTATATATAAATGCTGCTGTTAGAACGATTGCGATGGGTACAAGCAACGCATCATAGCCAACTTTGGCAAACAAAAAAGCCCCCACTGTACTGCCACCGCAGAAGCAATACCAAATAACAGCCTGAAAGCCCAATGTCGGCTTACTAATGGAGCGACCCGCAAGCCAGTTACCGATTGCTGCACCCATATCGGATGTCAGTCCTGACAAATGAGTTGTGCGAATAACTGCTCCACTATAAGTGGCTACCATCGCGTTTTGTAATCCGCAGGCCATCGCTGCTGCCAATTGTCCGAGATAATCATGCTGCTGATATAACCAGTAGGCAGCTATTAGTAATGCTGCTTCAAAATATAGCGCACGCCCGTAACGACGGCCTAGTGTTAAGGATGTCTGTCCAATGACAAAACCGCTTAATATTGCCCCTGACAAAAAAGACAATAGTAGCGCACCGATATACAAAATACTATGAGAATCTGAGTAAGCGATAGCTGCTGCAAACAAGCTAACGTTGCCAGTGACATGCGAGACCGATAAATTGGCAAATCCCATCAATGCGGTTGTATTCACGCAGCCAGCGCTAAATGCCAATACTGCCCCACCCCACAATATCCACTTTGGTAACTTGGTTATCATATTTGTCACCTAAAGGTCTACTGCCAAAAAGACTCATAGTATAACGAGAAAAGGCAGCCAATTGGCTGCCTTTTCAATTTCAATAGCTGAGTGAATCATTGGTAATGACCATCAACGCAAAAAATACTTAAATGATTATTGCGCTGGCTCATCCAGCATCATCAACTGCTCACTAATAGCGACGGTATTAAAACCTGCATCAACAAACATGATCTCACCAGTGATACCAGATGCCCAAGGCGATAATAGGAATAGTGCTGCGTTACCTACTTCCATCTGATTGACATTACGTTGTAGTGGTGCGATTTTTTCGCTGATATCGAGCATTTTACGGAATGATTTGATGCCACTAGCAGCTAGCGTGCGAATTGGACCTGCTGAGATCGCATTGACACGGATACCTTCGCCGCCCATAGAAGTCGCTAAGTAGCGCACGCTGGCTTCAAGACTGGCTTTTGCCATACCCATGACATTGTAGTTTGGCAATACTGAGATACTGCCTTCATAAGTTAATGTCAGCATAGAACCATGACGCATTGCAAGCAACTCACGAGCTGCTTTTGCCAATGCCACAAAGCTGTAGCTAGAGATATCATGTGCTATGTGGCTGCCTTCACGCGTGGTGGCACTCACAAAGTCACCATCGAGCTGATCCATTGGGGCAAAACCAATGGCGTGTACCACACCATCAATACCATCACCCCAATGCGCGGTTACTTGCTCAAAACAAGCAGCAATCGACTCATCAGAGGCGACATCACACTCTAGCACCAAATCCGCTTCGAACTGTTCGGCAGCCATGTCCACACGCTTTTTGATTTTATCATTAGGATACGTCAAGATCAGTGAGGCGCCTTCGCGGTGTAGCGCTTCTGCAATAGCCCAAGCGATAGAGAGTTTACTTGCGATGCCAGTTACGACAAATCGTTGTCCTTGCAATAGCATAAGATTTCCTTTTGAATCAATCGAGATGATTTAGAATATAGGTTTATTTAGAGTAATTAGAAAGTGACGCGTCATGAAATGATGCAAATCAAAAGATGACTTATTATACACGAATTAGTTTAAGTAAACAGTCGTAAACTGTACTTGGTTACTATCATTAGTATCGCAATAATACTAATGAAATATCATCATGGTCACCGTTCTAATTGTATCTCTGACAGCCCTGTAATGACTAAACTCTGAACTACTCACCACAGCAGTATGAAGTTCAGCAGATTTCGAGTATAATCACAGCCCTTCCCAGCTTGCACAATTTTATAAGAATCCTGACATGATAGGATTCAACGTTAAGCTACACCCACATTTTGGATGGCTGCCAAACTTATGAGTAACACCCCAATAATAACCCCAGATTATAAAGAAAGTACCGAATCCTATCGCCAACTGATTGGTTCGACTGGCGAAGACTTGAATCGTCCTGGTTTATTAGACACGCCTGTACGTGCGGCAAAGGCTTTTGCGCACTTAACCAAAGGCTATCATCAAAGTATTGAAGAGGTGGTCAATGATGCTGTCTTTCCATCAGCCAATCGTGAGCTAGTACTGGTACAGAACATTGAGTTTTATTCACTGTGCGAGCATCATATGCTACCGTTCCATGGTGTGGCTCATATTGGCTACCTGCCTGATGGTCAAGTACTGGGGCTGTCGAAGTTTGCCCGTATTGTTGATATGTTTGCTCGTCGTCTACAAATACAAGAAAACCTGAGTGAACAGATTGCACAAACCATCATGGATGTTACTGGCTGTCGCGGCGTGGCGGTAGTCATGGATGCCTCGCACATGTGTATGATGATGCGCGGTGTCAGCAAACAGCATTCGACTACGCGTAGTACCGCGATGCTTGGTGAGTATCAACACAACAATCAAGCTCGTAATGAGTTTTTGGGTGCCGTCCCTAAGCGCCAACCGGCGTTTTAAACTATTAATATTTTATGCTGTTATAAATAACAACCAAATAAAAAGGACGCTAATGCGTCCTTTTTGTTTTAGCTATACAAAGTAAGATTTCAAGTTTTAGCAAATCAAGCTCATAGTCTTTGCCGTATACGCCAGAGTCTTGTAATGATTGTTACGATAACCAGGCCAATCATTGTAGACGATAATATGCGATTCATAAAAATCTCCCAAACATAATATCATTTAACCATCGTAACGCTTATGTATCAATAAAACATTCCTGTATTGTTATATACTTACAATTTATTAAGTTATTTTTTATTAATTAAGTCGTAGCACAAGATAAATTACAAGATGATTTGATCATGACACAGGCTTTAGGATAGTTAACATATAGAGATAAACTATTCTATTTCAATATCTTATATTGTTTTAAACGTGTTAAAAAAGCCTATCCTCAAAAGAGTCATAGGCTTTTTTTGTCTATCATAAGTCTATCAGTACAAGTACAATGCTATGATGCTATGATGCTATGATGCTATGATGCTATGATGCTTTCTGAGTGTTTTTATCAGCACTCTCATCACTTACTTGCTTAATTTTCGTTAATATTTCCTTAATTTCAGCTGCTGAGAGATAGGTTGGTACAGCATAAGTATCGCTGACTTCTTTTGCTGCTGCTTTTGCAATATCATCAAAATCACTGGCCTGCATACCGCTAACGGTCGGATCAATATTTAAATTTGCGATAAGCGCTCTGACTTGTACGATGAGATGATCTGCTATTTCTTTAGCATCATGACCAGCTTGGCCGTCTGCTACCATACCCGTTCTTTTTGCCAGTGCGGCCAGTCTCTGCTTGCTTGCTTTACGATTGACATCAAGCACATAAGGCAACACGATCGCATTAGCACGACCATGAGGAATGCTATAGTAGGCACCTAATTGGTGAGCAATGGCATGCACATAACCCAAGCCCGCTTTGTTAAAGGCGATACCACCATAATGGGCGGCAATTCCCATCTCTTCTCTTGCTTTTAGATTGCCACCATCTTTGTAAGCTAATGGTAGATAATGCATGACAGATTTGACGGCAGAGGCGGCATAGTAGTCCGTCTCCACGCTGGCATTGGCACTCATCCATGCTTCTAATGCATGGGTCAATACATCAATACCCGTATCAGCGGTGATGTGTGCTGGCATACCTTTCATGATATTGGGGTCAATCGCTGCGGCGAGCGGCACCATTCTTGGATCAATAGACAATGCTTTTTGGTGTGTTTTATCATCAGATATCACTGCACCAAGGGTTGCCTCTGAGCCAGTACCCGCTGTTGTAGGCACGCAATATAATGGCGCCGACGGCTTTCTTGCTTTAAGGATCCCGATAAGCTTCTGAGGCTTGCATTTATTGCCTTGAGACATAGCGATCATTTTGGCAGCATCGATCACTGAGCCGCCGCCGATGGCGATGATAGCGTCGCAATTTGCTGCTATAGATTGGCGCAGTCCTTCTTCGACTACGTTAAAAGTAGGGTCTGGTGTAATGCCATCATAGACATGATAGCTGATATTTTTTGCATCTAGATAATCAGTGACTTTTGCAGGGATACCGAGTTTGTTTAGCACGGCATCAGTGACGATAAAGACATTGGTATTGCCTTCGTTGATGAGCATGTCGCATAGCTCATTACAGGCAGCCTCACCGACAAACAACATCGGTCTTCTGATAGGTATCACGTAAGAGACTGCTTTTAGCACTTTAGCGCGTGTCTTAGCCACTGCCAAATAACCAGCATACTGCAAGCTGTTATTCTTTACTAATTTAGTAATACTGTTTTGTTTTTTCATGGGTACAAAAATCCTTTTTAATGATGATTTTAACCGCGATAACAATAGTTTGAGCTAGTTGATAAAGGCTAAACGACGTTTGCCAATAGCAGAGTAGATAAGTATATGTACAGCAAGGATGTTTGAATAAAGCAAACCACTGTCTAGCATGATTGTACCACTGCCTTTTTTGGTATGTCGCTATTATTGTGTACTGCTCGCCTTTAATAACTGCTTGGCATACGGATGCTGTGGCTGGCTAAAGATATCTTCTGTGAGCCCAGACTCCACGCATGCCCCTTGTTTTAGCACCATAATATGCTGACATAGTGCGCGTACTACTTTGAGATCATGACTGATAAAGACATAACTTATTTGCAGCTTTTGTTGAATTTCACGCAATAAACTGACCACCGTTACCTGCGTGGTACTGTCAAGCGCAGAGGTAGGCTCGTCCAATATAAGTAGGCTCGGTTTCATGATGAGTGCGCGCGCTAATGCCACGCGTTGACGTTGACCGCCGGACAGCTCATGCGGATAACGCTGCGCGAATGCTAAAGGTAAATGGACGGTAGCCAAACTCTCCATCACCGCCTGCTGACGCGCGTCTTTATCCACGCCTTGTACCAACAGTCCTTCTTCCACAATTTGCATGACCGTCATACGAGGGTTGATACTGGCAAAAGGGTCTTGAAACACCATTTGAATCTGCGAGCGAAAGTTACGTAGCGCTTTTTTGGACAGTGCTGAGATATCTTGCCCATTCACCACTATTTGTCCATGCACTCGCGCTTGATTGCCAAGCAGCTGACTCAGCGCCAGTGCAATGGTGGTTTTGCCAGATCCAGACTCACCGACGATCCCTAATGCCTGTCCTTTTTGCAAGGTCATATCAACAGCTTTGACCGCATCAAACCAACGTTTTGTACTCCCAAATAGACTTTTTTCGATTGGGAATTGTACGTTGAGATTGCTCACTTTTAATACAGTTGATGGTCCATCTGCATGATCTGCTACTGGCTGTAGCGCTTGACCGAAGTCTTGCTGAATGAGCGTGCGAGTATAATCGGCTTTAGGCTGATCAAATACCGCCGACGTTTGACCCTGCTCAATCGTTTGACCTTGGCGCATAACGATAACGTCGTCGCTATAACGCCTGACCAGATTGAGATCGTGGCTGATTAATATCATCGCCATATTGTGCTGGTATTTGAGATCATCTAGTAGTGCCAAAATCTCATGCTGTAATGTCACATCAAGTGCGGTGGTTGGCTCATCAGTGATCAAGATATCAGGCTGCTGAGCCAATGCCATCGCAATCATTACTCGCTGACGCTGACCACCTGACAACTCATGTGGATAGCGATTCAACTTGTCAGCGGGATCCGTGATATTGACATCATTTAGCAAGGCAATGCTGGTGTCTCGCCATTGCTTTTTGGGTACGCCGCTTAAACGCAGTGATTCAGCGATTTGTTTTGCAACGGTATGTAGCGGATTCAGCGCTGTCATCGGCTCTTGAAATACCATACCGATCCGCTGCCCACGAATAGCACGTAATGCGGCATTACGCGATTTGTCATTCGCTATCGGTAGTTGAGACATGCCTGCTGTACTTGCCAGCTGAACCTCACCCTTAATCGTCAAATTCTCTGGTAGCAGACCTAGTAATGCAAGACTGGCAATCGATTTGCCAGATCCTGACTCACCAACGATAGCCAGAGTTTGCCCTTGTCTTAACTCATAAGACAACGCATCGACCAGCTGGATACCTGTAGCAGTCGTGATACTTAGGCTATCTACTGCCAGCATGAGCTTTTTTTGCGCGTGATTAAGACTTTCATTTGGCGCGTTGTATTGCTCGGTAGCCATACTTATACTATCAATACTATTATCAGTCATATCAAGAGCGCCTCGGATCAAACGCATCACGCAGTGCTTCGCCGACGAAGATGAGCAATGACAAAATAAAGGTCAAACTAAAAAACCCTGATAAAGCCAGCCAAGGGGCATCAAGGTTATTTTTTCCTTGTACCATCAGCTCACCTAAAGACGGCGAGCCAGGCGGCAACCCATAACCCAAAAAGTCCAGCGCGGTCAACGCAATGATATTGGCCGTTAAGATAAACGGTAGCTGCGACAAGCTTGAGGCTAACGCATTGGGTAAAATATGCCTGAGCATGATTTGGCTATCAGACACACCGAGATTACGCGCGGCACGCACATAGTCAAAATTACGGGCACGTAAGAACTCTGCTCTTACCAAACCGACCAGCCCCATCCAACCAAATAACAGCATCATGGCAAATAGCATAGTAATGCTGGGACTAAACAGACTGACCAAAATAATAATCATAAATAGCTGAGGCATGCCGCCCCATACTTCCATAAAGCGCTGCCCTGCCAGATCTACCCAGCCGCCATAATAGCCTTGTATTGCACCGACAATAATACCGATGAGAGCACCAGCGAGCGTCAGCGCCAGACCAAACAACAATGAGACGCGCATACCATAAAGTATCCTTGCGAGCACATCGCGACCCATATCATCAGTGCCAAGCCAATTCTGAGCATTTGGAGCCGCTGGATAAGGCAGACCAAGCTCGACATTGGGTGTCTGATCAGCAAACGGAATAGGCGGCATTATATAAAACCCTTGCTCATCAATCAGCGACTGCACTGCAGGATCTTTATAATTGGTTTCGGTTTCGAACACGCCGCCAAATGTCGTTTCAGGATAGGCCTTTAATACCGGAAAATAATAATCGCCTTGATATTGCACCAACAGTGGCTTGTCATTGGCGATGACATTGGCCGCCATGCAGATGACAAATATCACCGCAAAAACAAACAGTGATATCACCCCAAGCCGATTTTGGCGAAAGCGATTGAGTCTGGCTTGCCAAATAGGATTTAAGCGCTGCTTTTTCGGTAGTGTTACCTGAGGATTGTGCTCAGGTGTTGGTGCTTTATTTGGTTCGCTATTAATATTATTAGCCTTTGATGAAGGTTGATGATTTGACATTAGCGCCCCTCAAAATCAATACGAGGATCAATCAAGTGATAGCTTAAATCACTAATTAATTGCAATAGCAGCCCTACCAAGGTGAAGATAAATAGCGTGCCAAATATCACTGGATAGTCGCGTTGTTGAATGGCCTCAAAACCTAACAACCCCAAGCCATCTAGTTTAAAGATAATCTCAATCAAAAAGTTACCGGCAAAGAAAATACCAACGATAGCGGCTGGGATACCTGCGATGATAATTAACATAGCATTGCGAAATACATGACCATACAACACCTGACGCTCACCCAGTCCCTTTGCGCGAGCGGTCAATACATACTGCTTGCCCAGCTCTTCTAAAAAGCTAAATTTGGTCAGATACGTCAAGCCCGCAAAACCACCTACGGTACTGGCTAGCAGCGGTAGTGCCAAATGCCAAAAGTAATCTTTTACTTTGCCAAGCGCGCTGAGCTGATCAAAATTTTCGGACGTTAGTCCCTGTAGCGGGAAAATATTCCAGTAGGTGCCACCCGCGAAAAACACCAATAAAATCACCGCAAACACAAACACAGGTATCGCATGTCCGATAGCCAGCAGCATAGCAGTGAATTTATCAATGCCTGAGCCATGATGCATCGCTTTATACACCCCTAAAGGAATTGCGATCAGATAAATGAGTAGCGTACTCCAAAGACCAAGCGATATCGAGACTGGTAGCTTCTCTATAATGAGATCGGTCACCGACTGTCCTTTAAAAAACGACTCACCAAAATCTAGCTGAGCGTAGTTCTTTAACATAAGCCAAAATCGTTCTGGAGCGGATTTGTCAAAGCCATACTGAGCATTAATAGCAGCGACCATTTCCTCAGAGAGACCGCGCGTTCCTTGATAAGTGCTGTCGTTGCCACCTGCACTGCCCGCGCCAATATTACCACCAAGCGCGTTGTCTTTTGACCCCTGCTCAATAAGGGCAAGCTGCTGCTCAACAGGTCCGCCTGGTGCCGCTTGTACGATTACAAAGTTGGCAAGCAATATCAAAAATAGTGTCGGTAATATCAGTAGGAGTCTTTTTAAGATATAACGACCCATAATGGCGACTTCCTAAATAAAGAGAGAGGGCGATGACGACAGCAGTGATTCTTTGATATTCATGATAGGCACGAAAGCAATGTTTGCCTTAATTCATGTTAAAAGTTATTTTTAAGCTCGCGTAACGCTGCAAATACCGTCAAAGAGTTATCATCGTCGATAGTTACTTTTGATTTAACCCCTGCAATCACACTTGGCTCTTGGGTACGCAAAAACACGTTTATCGCACGCTCATGCTCTAGCGTCACTGGCAGTGTTGGCGCACCTTGTGCCGTTTGTGCCTCAGCTTGCGCTAGTGCTTGTTGCATTGCCTCGTTGTCAGGCTCGATAGACAATCCAAAGCGTAGGTTACTAGCCGTATATTCGTGCGCAGGATACAGTAGTGTCTCATCAGGTAATTCATTTAGACGTTTAAAACTATCATGTAACTGCTCGATCGTACCAGTAAAAACACGTCCACAACCTGCACTAAACAACGTATCACCGCAGAAACAATGTTTTTGCCCATCGATATCTAAGATATAGGCCATGTGGCTGGCGGTGTGTCCTGATACATCCCAGACTTGTGCAGAGCAGCCCCATGCACTCACCGTGCTGCCATCTTTGATGGTTTGATCCTCATCAACCCCATGCTCACTATGCGCAACCAGATGAGTCATGGGATACGATTCTTGCAGCTCTGCAACGCCGCCAATATGATCGTGATGATGATGCGTGGTCCAGATTGATGTGAGTTCTAGTTCGTGCTTTTCCAGATAGTCGATGACTGGCTGGGCTTGACCTGGATCAATGACGATTGCCTGCTTATTATTTTCATTAATTAAGGTCCAAATATAATTATCATTAAATGCTTTAATGGGGTGAATACGGATACTCATGTCAAATCCTTACCAGTAGTTATTTTTTTGCTCGTTATTTTGAATTATTTCGCTGCGCTTTTACTGCGCGGTGACAGCCTATGCGTTTGGCAGTCAGCTATTATTAGACCAAATCCTGTAAAAAGGTATTGCTTACTGCTTTAAATATTTGTTGATGCGTCCTTCTGCCTCTTTATCTACCCACCAGTAATCGATGCCGACGGCATTGGTCGGTAATGTGTCTGCATGACGGTATTGATCCCAATAAGCAACATTGGTGCCAGATTTGCCATATAAGGGTACGACATAATGACCCGCTCGCAACAACCGATCAAGCACCTGCGTATAGAGTACAATCTCGTCACGATTTTTGGCATTACCAAGAGCCGCGGCTACCTGATCGACGGCCGCGTTTTTGATACCAGCACTATTATGATTGCCAGGCTCGTCAGCCGCCGCGCTACCCCAAAATGCAGCCTGCTCAGCACCAGGCGATAGACTTTGGGCAAACACATCGACGACCATATCATAATCAAAACGGCGCGTTCGCTCGTAATACTGCGGCCCATCCACTTGGCGCAAGGTTGCCTCAAATCCTAAGCGTTTTAAATTACGAATATAAGGCAACAACACACGGCCCATGGTCTCGCCTGTCATCAAAATCTCAATTTGGGCGAGCTGACCATTTGGCTGATATAGCTTCATATCATCATAATAAAATCCAGCATCTAGCAATAATTGCCGTGCTTTTAATAACCCTTGTCGATTAAAGCCTTTGCCATCACTGGTGGGTAGCTGCCATTCTGCTAATACAGCTTTACGCTGAATCGGTTCAAGCTCAGATAATAAAGGCGTTAGTACCTGCATCTCTTCATTAGATGGTGTGCCAGTTGCCGCAAGCTCTGAGCCATGAAAGAAACTCTGCAATCGCTCATACTGCCCGTGAAACAAAGTTTTATTCATCCATTCAAAATCATAAGCAGCCGTCAGTGCTTGGCGCACCCGTATGTCCTGAAAGATTGGGCGGCGCAAATTCATCACCAACGCCTGCATCGGCACTGGGTTTTGACTGGTTATGGTCTCTTTTTTGATAAGACCTGCTTTCACTGCAGGAAAATCATAACCACTCACCCAATTTGATGCTTTGTTTTCGGGGCGAAAGCGGTACTGACCAGATTTAAATCCTTCAAAGGCAATCTCATCGCTTTGATAATAAACGAACTTGATCATGTCAAAATTGTAGCGACCACGATTGACCATCAAATCACGACCCCAGTAATTGGGATCACGTATGTAGCTCACCGAACGGCCCGCATCGACGCGTCCCAGCTTATAAGGCCCACTACCCATCAAGGGTGTCAGGCTGATCTTTTCAAAATCAGCCTCAATTGAGGATTTTGCAAAAACAGGAAACTGCCCAACCGTCAGTAGGATTTCTTTGTTTTCAGCAGAGGCAAAGACAAATTTGACTTGCTGCTCGTCGATGACTTGAACGGCTTTGATATCAGCCAGATAGCTACGAATAGACATCGGACCTTTATTCAATATTGCATCAAAAGTCGCTTTGACATCATGACTGGTCACAGGCGTCCCATCCCAAAAACGGGCAGCAGGATTGATGTGATAGACAATCCAGCTGGTATCGTCTGGATCATAGGTTACCTTACTTGCCAGCTGTGGATACATGGTAAACGCTTCATTTAATGAGCCCGTCATCAAAGTATCATACAGATAATCCGTACCGATCATCGCCACACCCGTCGTCATCCACTTATTGGCACTATTAAAGGTACCGCGTGTATCTAGCGACAACGTACCACCTGACGGCGCTTCTGGATTGGCATAGGGCATGTAAGGTACGTTAATGTACTCAGTTGGGCTATTGTGCCCAAGCGCTGTCGTTGTGATAGGCGCCGCAATACTGCTCGGTATCCAGCTGACAGTGATGGCTAGCAAAACAGCTTTTAGCAGAGCATTTTTTCTTATCATAACGTTATAACAAACCTCTATGCTAACCAATGCGGGTATCAGAAATTAAGCTCTGACGGCAAAATAGCCTGATGGCAAAATTTTATCATAACAAACTTAGGTAATTCATCCTAATGGTTTGCCATGTTACGCAGCATCAGTGCGACATCTATCAGTACGACATCATTGGTATTAGATATAATGATGGTAGATATTAAACGCTTTTTACTCAAACTGTGCATCGATAAATATACTCATAAAAAAAGACGCAACTTGTAAAAGCGGCGTCTTTTATTTTAAAGTCTAGTATGACCTATGCATGCTTTTTCTCAAACGCAATCATAAAATCAACCAACTGCTGTACCCACTCAAGTGGCACGGCGTTATAAATACTGGCTCGCATACCGCCTACATCACGATGACCTTTTAGATTTAACAAGCCAGCTTTTTCTGACTCTTCTAAGAACACTTTATCAAGGCTACTATCTGCTAAGGTAAATGGCACGTTCATGATAGAGCGATACTGAGGATCGACTGGGTTGTTATAAAAACTGCTGTCATCAATTGTCTTATAAAGTAAATCGGCTTTTTGCTGGTTGATTTTGCCAATAGCAGCCACACCGCCCTGCTCTTCCAACCAATCAAACACCAGTCCTGCTAAGTACCAAGAGTACGTCGCTGGCGTGTTAGACATAGACTCTTTGTCTGCTTGGTGCTCATAGTTCAGTAGCATAGGACACCACTCACTTGCCTGCCCCAACAGATCATCACGGATGATTGCAATGACCAATCCTGCAGGACCGATGTTCTTTTGGGCACCTGCATAGATCATACCAAATTTAGACACGTCTATCGGCTGTGACAAGATACAAGATGACATATCGGCAATGATTGGCGCGTCTACTTGTGGCGGCTCAAATATTTGCAACCCATGAATGGTCTCGTTGGCACAGTAGTGAAAATAAGCGGCATCGTCACTCACAGTCCACTCACTTTGGGCGGGTACAGTCGTAAAGTTATCCTTTTTGCCAGTCGCGACCAAGTTAATCTTACCCAGACCAAGTGCTTCATAGCGCTGAGCTTCTTTAATCGCCTTACCTGACCATGCACCAGTCGTCAAATAATCGCCGCGTCCACCATTGAGCAGGTTCAATGGAATGGCAGAAAACTGCAAGCTAGCGCCGCCTTGCAAAAACAGCACTTTATAGTTGTCTGGTATCTCCATAAGCGTGCGTAGCTTAGCTTCTGCTTTGTCAGTAATCGCCATGTACTCTTTACTACGGTGGCTGACTTCCATGACCGATAGGCCGCGACCTTGCCAGTCGAGCAATTCGCTCTGAGCACGCTCCAATACGGATGTTGGCATGGCGGCAGGGCCAGCACAGAAGTTTGGCAGACGATGCGGCGTACTATTATTAGTATTAGCAGTGGGTGTAGACGTTTGGGTTGTAGACATAATCACAGTCCTAGGTATGATGAAATAAAGAAGCGACCTTTATTTCAGTTTGTTGATAAAAAAATTTACATCGATATCAGTTTTAATATCACTCAATGAGATATGCGCTCCCACAACTGACGTTTAGCATCACTATCCGCAATCATGTCATCTAATGTAGGCACAGTCATAAGATTGGGGTGCTGAAGACCTTCAGGTAGTACTGTTAAAGCAGCAACTTTTATCTCTTCGCGCAGACCAATTCTAAAGACATATCCAGCAAGGCTGGCATTGGCAAGCTCTACTGTGTCCATACCGGCGCAAATCGGAAATGAGGTCGTCTCATGAGTCATTGAGAGTGCTTGAGTGATATTATTCCATAGCTTTTGGCTATCATTATTAAGTGCTTGAATATCAACCAATATCACCCAATCCCCATAGCGTCCACCTTGTAAGCTAAATGGTGCTACCTTTTTCAAGCTGTCGTCATTTACACTATCACTATTATGACTGCTTTGAGATAATTGATGTGACGCAATAGGCGCAGTTGTTGACTGCACCACTTCATCTATAAAAAATGCGGCGGTTTGGTTTGATTCGATATCTGGACTATTGTGAAGACGAGGTGCATCTGAAGTAGCAGATATCTCATTGCTCACACTATCAAAACTATAGGTGACTGGGCTTTGCTCGGTGGCTGCCTGTTCATGAATACCTAGACCATGAGTATCGTCATTCACATCATCATGGTTGCTGCTATAAGAGTCATTCGTATCATAACCACTGGTCGGCTGGACGACTGTCTCTATAGCAGATCCAGCACTCGCGGGTTCATTATTTGCGGATTCAGTATCAATAGAGCCAGTATTTGAATGCTCAACCGAATCTATCGTGATATCCGCTATATTTACGGTACTTGACTCAGGCCGCACCCATTGATTGATACCCATCATCGCTAGGATTTGGCGTTGCTGCACACGGCGCTGCAATACACTTAGCGGGTCTTGAATATCACTCATACGACTCTACTATCCTAATTATGTTGTCTATATTGTTTTTTAGATGATTTTGGTAGTTCTTATCAAAAAAGCTGCCGAACGCCTAGCCAGCGCTCTGACATTGCGAGCAGGCAATCATATTCATCTTGGCTGATTATCGTATCGTGTAACATCACGGTATGCAATGTACTTAGCCATTGTCGATACTCATGATGAGCAGGTCTGACCGTGCTATCGTCATTATAATCTATTTGACTACCATCCTGTTGTCTCTCTGGATAATTAGTACTACCCAAAGTATTTATGGGCCGCTTGATAGAATGAATAGTAGAAATAGGAACCGCAGCAATAATCGCTAATAATTGAATACTATTTAAGTGTAGTGCTTTTAATAACAACCATTGCAAATTGACATCGCTCACTGTCGTTAAATCAATATCAACCAAACGCGCATGACGTCTTAAATCTACAATGTAATGCGCCACACTCTCATCACCTTCACTCAATAATGAGCGCTCATATATTGAGATCATCTGGCCTTTAGCGTCTTTTGATAGGCGATACGCCAGTAAAACTATTACCGACATCTGAGCATCGCTCAGTGCTTCAAATACTTGCCCTGAAGGATCTAGCTGTACCCTTACGCCTTCTATACCAGTTTTGAGTGTCTGTGATGATAGAGCTTGCGTATCCGTATCGTGTAAAACCTCAGACAATATCGGTAGTAACTGCTGTAATTGTAACGCTTGCCATAATGACAGTATGGATGATTTTTGCCTCTCTACAGCTAATGAATGATTGAATGAATTCGCTGCCGAGTAAGAGCGATCACTCGATATTTTTTGATCTACAGAATCACAAGCTAAGCTTTTAGTTAAGTCAGATGTCAGCTGTTGGTGAAATAACTCAACCATACCTTGTTGGTAACGCAACAACATCGTACGGCATTTTGCTTGTTTTTTATAGTACTGATCGCTTTCGTGACTGTGTTCGCTGTCACTTCGAAGCTTTAATTTTTTGATATGTATTTCAGATAAGTCATGACGACGTAACTGGGCTAATGCAAATACAATCAAAGCACTGTCCAAACGTCTATCCAAATTGGCCACTATGGCCAGTAGCTTAGCATCTATCCTATGGGGTAATACTTGCTTATGACTAGTAGAGTCACTTTCAATAGAAAAGTCCTCACCCCAAATATCTGCCAAACCATATAATGCATTTGTTGACAATGGTTGATGCTGATGGCAAAGCATGACCGCTTCTATTAGCGCTTGTGCACCAAGTGGATGATAAATATGATTGAGTACATATTGCGGGAGTGACACCTTTTGAATATCGCTCGCTTCAATTAATATATCTTCTGGTAGGTCAGCGTCAGGTTTGGCCTGCCAAGGCTTCAGCAAATTATCGGTATCTATAGGTGCTATTTCTACCTGCAAGCGACCATCGATAATTGTATCTACCTCTTTAGTGAACTCAAGACCTTTATTTGTCTGGCTCTCACTGTTGCTTGCAGTGTTATCAAAAATAGCGTTCTGCTTACGGTTTTCTTCTGCATCAATATCGAACAATGATCGATGCGGCAATTGAGACTTTTTCTGTGAATTTTTGCTTAGGCTATTTTTTATTACAGCTCCCCAATCACCTAGATGGCGCTGCCGATATATTTCTTTTATTTTCTGCTGATTGATCCGCTTTTCTTTAACGACTTGTACGGCAAACTTACGATAGGCATCAGCATTAATAGCACTCATACGCTCCGTCAAGCTTGGATGAGTGGCAAACCAAGACACATCACCCAAGTCCGTACCACTACTGGCAAAGAAAAAATGGCTGAGTCCGTTGATATCAGCAACACTCGATAATCGTGAGCCCAGTGAATCTTGGTGAATAGCTTTTAAGGTTTCTATGATCGCAGGCGAGCGCGTTAATTGTACGCTGGTTGCATCAGCAAGTAACTCACGCTCACGATTAAAACTGTGCTTAATCAACTGAGCACTTGCCATACTTGAGAAGCTTAGACCATGGAGCAGTAATGTCCAGACACTACGGGGTGCTTGACGATCGATCACAGCTCTACTTTGCACCCACCGAGACTCACGTTTGGCTGATGCCTGCTGTTGCTGTGATTGTGTCTGCCAGTACGCTACCCACTCACTATGCGTGGTAAAGCGGGCGGTCTGCGCCTCTATATTGCGTGCACGACTGTCAACTTGTCTCTGTGATAGAGGAATATCGGTGGCAACTGTATTGTCAGAATAGCGACTATTAGGAACTGGATCGCTCCAATCATATAATATCTGTAAACCAGCTAATACCACCATCAGCTGTAGATTGAACGTGGCATCCCCATGCAATATATGACCATACTCATGACCAATGAGCCCATATAGCGCCTCATCAGACAACTTATCTAGCGCACCTTGGGTGATAACAAGTACCATATCTTGGTTATGACGACCCGCGACAAAGCCATTAATACCTTGCTCATTGGGTAGTACGTATAAGAGAGGCGCAGACAAACCTGATGCAATCGCTAACTGATGGGCAATCTCATAATAACGACGATAGACGGGTGGAAAGTCGCGCTCATCGCGTACTGCTATATGACGTGCGCTATAGTGAACTTTCTCTTTGGTTTCATGTTGATGCACAACCCCATGACTGTGCTCCCATGGTGCCTGACTGTTATCAATAAATAGTCTGACTGCCCCTACTCGCTGAGCAATAGCGCGACCACCCGCTCTCAAGCGCCGATATTCTAAAAAACTCCCACCAACGAAACTGCCTAATATAAACAGAATGACTAGTATCAATACCCAATGATATATACCACCCGTGAATATCGTTAGCAGCAGTCCCATGATAGCCAGTGCCACCACCATATGAGCAAGCACAATCAGAAAAAACAGTCCATAGAGCAATAGACTGCGCCGTGTACGTATCCGCTGTTCAACAAAAAAATCCATCAACTGGGCTGCCTAACATTGGCCAAATTTATCTAAATCCTAGCCCAGGTTAACATTCGGTGCTTTAGCAATGGCATCTCTGTCTGCGAATACCAAGGGACTAAGCGGACGAAAACTAAAGGTTGTACTGACAAGATTGTTAGGGAACACTTCACGATCATTATTATAAAACATCACACTATCGTTATAGTGCTGACGAGCAAAACCGATTCTGTTTTCGGTATTGGTCAGCTCATCCATCAACTCTTTGATCATACTGTCCGCTTTAAGCTCAGGATAGGCTTCTACCACTGCCGAAAACTGACTCAACGCTTTGGACAACATGCCTTCTGCTTTGGCAAATAGTGCCATGTGCTCTTGTGAGTCTGGCTGATGCTTATGCGAATTTTGTAGGTTTTGAGCATGATTGCGTGCGCTAATAACTCGTGTCAGTGTATCTTCCTCATGAGTCAGGTAACGCTTAGCTGTTTCGACTAGATTTGGAATCAAATCATGGCGACGTTTGAGCTGCACATCTATCTGCGCAAAGCCGTTCTTTGCTTGGTTACGTGCACGCACCAATTTATTAAATATGGACACCCCAAATACAACGATTAGCACCATAAATACAATGAACAACCAAACAAACATCTTCATAACCAAACCTCAAAGTGTCCAGAATGTTAATAAACGTTAATACATTGTATTTTAACGCATATTAATCAATGAAGTTTTTAATTTAAATGAGAAATCGAATGAAATTTTAGACAAAAAAAAGCCCTTTACAATGAAGGGCTTAATACAGAATACCGGTATATTAGGTACTTTATTAGAATATCTATCAAATTTTAGGCAAAAAAAAGCGACTCCATCAGCACATCCTCGGCACACATCAAATCTATTACCGTTGCTACCTTCCGGTCCTGGCGGGATTCATAGAACAATGTTGCGAGGCTACCAATGGAGCCACCGGATGAGATTATACAAGGATTTTTTAATTTTACAACCCCTATCTTAAAACTGTTTATTTTAATCGAAAAATAACCCGGTAACCTAGCTCACAAAATTCTCACAGCAACTTATACAGATTTTGCTATTTTAGTGAGTGAAGTTGCACACATGTCCGCATTTAGAAAATGAGACGCACAGCTTCCCATATGAAAACGGATTTTAAAAACACTCATATGAAGACTATTAAAACTAATTTAGGAGATAATAATGAAAAATGCTCTATTGAATAAACTGGCCATCGCTTCTGGTACTGCTTGTTTAATGACAGCCATGATGAGTAGCGCCCATGCAGAGCCAACAGGCTATGACCAACTGACGTTTCAGACAGAAATAAAAGAAGAAATCCAAAACGATGAAGTACGCGCCAGCTTATACAAAAAAGCACAAGCAACGGATGCCAAAACTTTAGCCACGATGCTTAACACGTCAATCAATAATGCCATGAAAATTGCCAAGCGCTACCCAAGCGTGACTGTGAGCACTGGGCAGCAGCGTACCTATCCACGCTATGATAAAAACGACAAAATCATCGGCTGGACAGGTCAAGCAAACATAGATTTGAAGAGTACAGACTTTGCAGCGACCAGTCAGCTGATTGCAGATTTACAAGAAACCTTAGTGATGGACAATCTTAATTTTGGGGTTTCAGACACCAAAAAAGATGCGTTAGAGCAAAAACTGATGACAGAAGCGTCTCGCGCCTTCCAGCAGCAAGCGAAGAGCCTGACCCGTGCTTGGGATGCACGTGGCTATCGCGTCGTCAATGTTAACCTAAACACAGGTAGCAACTACCCACGTCCTATGTACAGCGCCATGAGCATGAAATCAGGCATGGCAGACGAGTCGGTACCAAGCCAAAGCTTTGAGTCTGGTAACAGCACTATCTCAGTGACTGCCAATGGTACCATTGAGCTGACCAAATAAGTAAGTACCAAATAAGTAAATGACAACAGGCTTATTTAAAGCTCAGTAGAAGCAATAAATAATAAGGGCAGACGCGATGATCACGTCTGCCCTTTTTATTTATATATTACTAATGACTTTGCTATTGAGATACAGCGTCATTACCGCGCATTTTTAACAAAACCTTTTGGTGCCATGGCAAGCGCTCGTAAGCCAAAAGCTGCTCGGCAAGCTTCTTTTTCTTTTGTAGAATCAGTGTGTTTTGAATGACATGTACCGTACGATTGACCTGCTGCCCTGTTTGTCCTGATACCTTCTTAACTACAGCGCGGATGCTATGCGGGCCTGGCTGCAGATCGACTGTTGCGACAGAAGCACTTAATCCTTGGGCGATTTCTTTACCATCCAAATATATACTCACTTGATCGCCATTCTGTAGCGCAGGCTTTACGTCAAGCGCGATGACGATACTCTGTGCAGGGCGCTGATAGGCACGCTCAGTACTCGGCTCAATCATACTCAACTGATAGTTGATATTCACAGCAGGTTTGGTGGCAGCGGCAGCTGGAAGATCAGTATTGCCTCTGACCTCACTTGGCATTCCTTTGGGGGCGCTACTTTCGCCGGTATTAACACTGGTCTGGCTGACTTGTTTTCCTGCCTGCTTCTCATAAGACTGCGGACGATCGGTAAAAGTCACTTGCCCTGTTTGCTCATCAATCACTTTATAGATGGGTGCTGCATTGCTGAGAGGCGCACAAAGGCTAGCCATGATAGCTAATGCTCCTAACTGTATATTACCTCGTAACAAATCTCGCTTTGATAACAAACTCATAGTCAGTCAACCTAATTAGTATTTACTATTAATATACTTTTATGAGAACTATTATGCGACACTTTTGGTGCAAAATCAGTAGGATTTGATGTGAAATCAATGGTATTTAAAAAAATATCATCCATTTATACCACTATCTTTTCCAACAGGTACAAAAAAAACCAGCCAAGATTCAATTGACTGGTTCTTTTTTATTCAATTAATCGACTAACTCATTATTAGCAGCTGTAGTACATATCAAACTCGACAGGGTGTACAGTTACGTTCAGACGTTGTACTTCTTCTTCTTTCAAAGCGATAAACGCTTCTAGCATGTCTTCAGTGAAGACATCACCTTTTAATAAGAAGTCATGATCGTCACGCAATGCTTGTAGTGCAACATCTAAGCTCTCTGCAACCGTTGGGATTTGTGCTTCTTCTTCTGGTGGCAAGTCATACAAGTTCTTGTCAGCTGCTTCGCCTGGGTGCATCTTGTTCTGGATACCGTCAAGGCCTGCCATCAATAGCGCAGCAAATGCCAAGTATGGGTTCGCCGTTGGATCAGGGAAGCGTGCTTCAATACGTACCGCTTTCGGGCTGCTCACATGTGGCACACGAATAGACGCTGAGCGGTTAGACGCTGAATACGCAAGTTTAATAGGTGCTTCATAATGTGGTACAAGACGCTTATAGCTGTTCGTTGATGGGTTGGTAATTGCGTTCAATGCACGAGCGTGCTTGATGATACCACCAATGAAGTACAATGCGGTCTCAGACAGACCAGCATACTCATCACCAGAGAACGTGTTTACGCCATCTTTTGAGATCGACATATGTACGTGCATACCTGAACCGTTGTCACCAACGATTGGTTTTGGCATAAAGGTCGCTGTTTTACCAAACTGGTGCGCCACGTTATGGACAACGTATTTCAATTGCTGAACTTCATCCGCTTTACGTACCATCGTGTTGAATGCAACACCGATTTCAGACTGGCAAGACGCCACTTCATGGTGATGAACTTCAACTGAACCTTCACCAACGATTTCTTCGATACGCTCACACATCACAGAACGCATGTCATGCGAGCTGTCGATTGGTGGTACTGGGAAGTAACCGCCCTTGACGCGTGGACGATGCGCCATGTTGCCCCACTCATAAGTCTCGTTAGTCGACCATGCAGCTTCTTCAGCCGTGATTTTATGACTGACGCCAGACATATCAACTGACCATTTTACATCGTCAAATACAAAAAACTCTGGCTCAGGGCCAAAATAAGCAGTATCACCGATGCCCGTTGATTTGAGATACTCTTCTGCGCGGCGAGCGATAGAGCGCGGGTCGCGATCGTAGCCTTGTAGCGTTGATGGCTCGATGATATCGCAGGTCACGACGACTGTAACGGCATCAAAGAACGGATCAACAAAAGCAGTTTCTGGATCAGGACGCAAGATCATATCAGACGCTTCGATACCTTTCCAACCAGCGATAGATGAGCCGTCAAACATCTTGCCATCTTCCATGACATCTTCATCGACAGTCGATGCTGGGAAACTGATGTGCTGCTCTTTACCGCGCGTATCAGTGAAGCGAAAGTCAACCCATTTAGCATTAGAGGATTGAATAAGATCTAATAATTTGTTCGACATACATAATCTCCGTTGTGTTGGTCACGTTATTGCAATTTAAAATTGTTGGTGCCATTTCTTGTGCAAGAATTCCAGATGTCCTTCCAATACCAAACAGCGCATTCGATATTATGCTTATTATCAGCACTATTCGTCGGATTAGTCAAGACACTCACCTAAGACGCTTTCTTAATTAGACCAATAGTCATCTCAATGGTCTACAAACATCCTAAGTCAATTCTCATATCATTCTAGCAATATATAACTCGTCATGCTGCACTCTTCTGGCACTTATGAATAATTATTTTTAGACCCGTTTTTATGGTCATCAATAATCATACCAACCTAATGCAAAGGCTATGCCAATATCTCAAAGAAATTACTATTTACCTCACTTAAAACAATATTTTCCAATATTTTCCAATAATTACAGTGACTTACGCCAAATAATTTTTATATAAAAATATATTTTTGCTAACAACCTCTATGTTGAGAGGTTATTCGACGCACTAATTGTGATAATTTTGCACTATATTGGTGCTGAGAAAATTTTATAATTATTATATTGTTCTTTTACGGTGCAATAATAAAATATCGATTTGCTGATTTTTCTCTGCTCGTGAAATCATTATGACCAGAGAAAAATATTTTTATGTAATGCTTATTTAGCTAGCCCATGCTCTGCATTTGATAGAGAACAAAATAGTGGTAAGATAACCGCGCGCCATAACGCCCTCTGTCGTAATCATAGCTGCTTTTGTTTGGTAACTAAAGCCCTGAACAACGGTAGGCGTATATGCCATATTACAAACAGAATAAAACTAATAAGTTGAAACCTTCATGATTTTGATGATCGATAATTACGACAGCTTTACGTACAATATCGTACAATATTTTGGTGAATTGCAGCAGGACATCACCGTTTGGCGTAATGATCAAGTCAATATCGAGCAGATTCGAACGTTAGCACCGGACGTGATTGTTGTTGGCCCAGGTCCATGCGACCCTGATCGTGCGGGTGTTTCGCTCGAAGTTATCGAGACATTCAAAGGCATTATTCCGATACTTGGTATTTGTTTGGGTCATCAAGCGATTGGGCAGGCGTTTGGTGGACAAGTCGTCAAAGCAGGCGAAGTTATGCACGGACGGTTATCAGCCGTCTATCATAATGACCAAGGCGTATTTGCCGGGCTTCCAAACCCATCACAAGTCACACGCTATCATTCACTTGTCATTGATAAGCGTACCCTGCCAGATTGTTTTGAGCTGACCGCATGGACGCAGAACGTTGATGGTAGTATTGAAGAGATCATGGGTATCCGCCACAAGTCACTTGCCATAGAGGGCGTCCAGTTTCATCCTGAGTCCATTTTGAGCGAAGCAGGTTATCAACTACTTAATAACTTTTTACACACTTATGGCTTGGTGAAACTAGCATCAGATGCGCTACCACAGGTAGGCTAGTTTTGACTTAAGAACCTGCTTTCATTACTCTATCTCAAATCATAGATAGATTCACATAAAAAACAGATTCACATAAAAAAACAATCATAAGCGAGATCATCATGAGTACGACAAAAACAGAAGAAGCTCACACGCCAGAGGATATTGCAAAACTGTCTGATGCCCAAATACATCAATTATTGACGACGGCTTTGAGTAGAATCTTTCAGCACATCGATTTGACCTTTGATGAGATGTATCAGGTGATGCTGATCATCATGCAAGGTAGATGTAGCGACGCGATGATGGGCGCTATCTTGACAGGTCTACGTATGAAAGGTGAATCTATCGATGAGATCACCGCATCAGCCAGTGCGATGCGTGCGCTGGCTGCCAATATTGAGCCAAAAAACTGCGACTATTTGGTCGACATCGTTGGTACTGGCGGTGATGGTGCCAACTTATTTAACGTATCGACTGCATCGGCATTCGTTGTCGCGGCGGCTGGCGCACAAGTTGCCAAGCATGGTAATCGTGGTGTCTCAACCAGATCTGGTAGCTCAGATTTGCTTGAGCAAGCAGGCATCAGTCTTGCGCTGACTCCAGAACAAGCAAAAGATTGTATCGAGAATGAAGGGGTTGGATTTTTATTTGCGCCCAACCATCACAGCGCCATGCGTTATGCCAATCCTGTACGTCGTGAGCTAAAAGCGCGTACCATCTTTAATATTTTAGGTCCATTGACCAATCCAGCTGGTACGCCCAATTTAGTTATTGGTGTCTTTACCGCACAGCTGTGTGAGCCAATCGCCAAGGTCATGAAAAACCTAGGCGCACGGCATGTCATGGTCGTCGGCGCAAAAGATGGTCTGGATGAAATCAGTCTAGCAACCTCGACCACAGTTGCTGAACTAAAAGATGGTGAAATATCCGTTTATGAGATGATGCCAGAAGATGCAGGTATCGAATCGCAAACCCTGATTGGTCTCGATGTCGACTCTCCTGAGCAAAGCCTTGCATTGATCCGCGCTGCTCTATCTGGTGCTGATACCCATGACCGTGCTGTACTTAAAGCCCGCGATATGATTGCTTTGAACGCAGGTGCGGCAATATATACCGCCGGACTTGCCAGCAACTATCCTAATGGCGTTAGCCGAGCTCAAAAAATTATCCAAAATGGTGATGCTTTACTCAAGCTTGAGTCTTTGGCCAAATACACGCAGCAGCTAATGTCTGAAGGTTAATTGCTACGCACCCAACCCGTCAAAAATTAACCGCGACCCTATTTAAGCCCATTCACCTTTTATGATATTCGGATAACAGCATGACCACAACTCATTCAGACATACCTTCGGTACTACAGCGCATTGTCGCAACCAAAGTAGAAGAAGTAAAAGCAGCTCGCGCGGCGCTATCTCTTGCAGACTTAAAAGCGCAAGTCGCAGCTGCTAACAAACCGCGCCGAGGTTTTGCTGCTGCCTTACGCGCCTCTAGCGCTAAAAATAACGGCGTTGGCATTATTGCTGAAATCAAAAAAGCCTCGCCATCTAAAGGTATCATCAATCATAATTTTACCCCTGCTCTATTTGCGCAACAGTACGAGCAAGCGGGCGCCAGCTGTCTATCGGTTTTGACTGATCGCGATTATTTTCAGGGCGATGATACGTACCTTATTCAAGCGGCAAATGTCTCAAGCTTACCAATACTTCGCAAAGATTTTATGATTGATGTCTATCAGATATATCAATCTTACTTAATGGGTGCTGACTGCATCTTACTCATCATGGCCTGCTTAGATGACACGCAAGTAAAAGAGTTGCACGCACTAAGTATTGAGCTTGGCATGGATGTGTTGATAGAGGTGCATACACAGTCTGAGCTTGAACGGGCGCTACAGCTACCACGTTCAGCGCACAATATTCATGGTATTAATAATCGTGATTTAAACACGTTTGATGTGGACCTACAAACCACACTCGATTTGAAAAATATCTTAATCGAAGCACTCTCTGCTGATGCTGATAATGCCGATCAAAAACCACTGATTGTGACCGAAAGTGGTATTCATGATAGTGATGATATTCGTCTTATGTTAGATAATAATATTCAGACCTTTTTAATCGGTGAGCAATTTATGAAAACCGATCACCCTGGACAAGCGTTACAATCCTTACTTGCGGGCGTCGCAGTAGACGAGTAAAGTAACTCAATAATTCAAGCCTCAATAGAATCAGATAGCTTGAATAAAATATTTACCCTATAAATGACTCAACCTTTCATTCATCAACCAACGATACGTTAACTTTTATGTCAAACTCTCTGTTTTCAAAAGAAATGCAAGACCAGCTCAAAGAATTAAAAGGCCAATTAAGTAAAGGCCGTGATACCAACTCACCTGAAGGTGAAAACCAAAAGCCCACTGAGCCAGTGTCATTACTGACTCAAAAGCAAGTGAAAAAGACCGTCAAGCAGCTAGACAGTGAACATGTTGACGATGATAAAGTACTGTTCATGCAAGCTATGCATGGTGTCAGTCAGCTAGAAGACAAAAACGTACGCTCACCTACTAGCACGGCAAAAGTAGGCAAACCTGATGCCGCAACCCTATCAAAACGTGCGGCCGCTCAAGGCAGTGAAGCCAGCGATTTAGGCGCAGGCTTGTCAGACATGCAAGCCCTACTGAACCCTGTCGCCGCTGAAGCTTACCTGTCATATAAGCAGCCAACCTTGCAAAATAAAATCTTTGATCAGCTCAAAAAAGGGAAGTTGCGTTGGTACGATGCGGTAGACGTCCATGGTTGTACGATAGAAGAAGCCCGCGACGCCATGACTCAGCTACTGAGCCAAGCGAAGCAAAAAAATGAAACCATGGTAAAAATCGTCCACGGTAAAGGTAGCGAAGCGATTCTAAAGACCTGTGTCAATGGTTGGTTACGCCAATTGCCAGAGGTATTGGCATTTTGCTCTGCGCCACCAAAGGATGGTGGTAATGGTGCGGTATTGGTACTGCTTAAAAAACCTAAAGCAGATGGCGAATAGAAGTTATCGCTTATGATAACTCTGTTAAATAAAAAAGGACTGCTTACTTGCAGTCCTTTTTTTATCTATAACTCGTATATCAATCTTTAACGATTTTCCCTTTAATATGTGCCTCCCACCCCTTACTATTGGATTATCCACTCACTATTTAACTGCCAAAGTGACATCAATATGAGCATACAAACCATTGAGACACCCCAAGAGCTATCCGAAAACATCAGCGCATTGATTGCAATTGAGCCAAAATTCGCGGCTATCTACGAGCAAGTTGGTCTACCTGATCTTAGGCACAATGCAGGTGGGTTTGAGCAATTAATGAGAGCGATGGTTGGTCAGCAGCTGTCTGTCGCCGCTGCGGCAAGTATCTGGAAGCGGTTGGTTGATGCAGCGTTGACAACGCCGCATAAAATCGGTGAAGCAACTGACGAGGCTTTAAAAGCTCAGGGATTGTCTAAGCAAAAAACTCGCTATATCCGCTCTTTAGTCAATCATGATATAGATTTTATGGCTTTAGAAAACATGCCTGATGAAGAGGTAATAAACACACTTACCGCGGTTACGGGCATCGGACGCTGGACCGCTGAGATGTACTTGCTCTTTTCTTTAAAACGCGCAGACGTGCTTGCTGTCGATGACTTGGCCATTAAGGTTGCGGCGATGGAGTTGCTAGGCTTAGAAGAGCGACCAACGCCCAAGCAGCTCAAAAACTTCACTCAGCACTGGTCACCGTATCGCAGCGCTGCCAGCTTACTGCTTTGGTCTTACCACGGCTTATTACGCAATAAAACCGCAGTACCTTTATAGCTGACCGTGTAGAATAATTGCCTATATGGAAAAATCACTTCTAAGGCTGATTCCATATAGACAAGCTAAATTTGTTTTTAGTGTGCTTAAATTTGCTTTTTCTTAGCATACGACTTTTGTGTTTGAGCGCTTTGAGCGCACCCTTTCTACTGACAGTTGCCATAGATGGCTTTTGGTTATTTGCCATATCATCGTTAGCATTGTCTTTGTTGATAATCACACCGTCAGAATTATTATCATCATTACTTTCTAGACTGACGTTCGTTTCATTGCTATTCGTATCGCTATGGTCTTCTGAGGCCTCATCCTCTGTTTCAGTAGTATTTTTTTCCATATGATGTTCAAGCTCAGCTTGATTGACGATTAGCTGCTGGGTTGGCAATGCATGTTCGACATCATATTTTGTGACTTGGTTTAATACATCAACGAATACCACGTTTTGCTTATCATAAAACTCCATCACATTATTGGCATTGATATATGCCTGTAGCTGAATGACATAGCAATCTTGGCGTAGCTCTAAAATATTAACTTGATTCCATTCTTGGTTGGTCAAGTAATGCTCATTTAAAAACTCATCTAAGTCTTTGACCATCTTGAAGACCACATCGATATCCGCAGTACGCTTCAGATATAACTGATGAAAGAAGCGAAACATATCACGCGAGGTAAAGTTTTCAATCTGCATCGATGAAAAATCACCGTTTGGCACCGTGACAACGGTCCGTGTCAATGTGCGCACACGTGATGAGCGAATACCGATGTCAATAACAGTACCTTCATAAGTGCCAAATTTGCAATAATCACCGATACGTACTGGTGAATCCGCGACGACTACGACGCTACCAACAAGGTTTTCAATGGTCTTTTGTGCACCAAGTGCCAATGCCAAACCACCCACACCCAGTGCAGCAATACCCGTGGTTAAGTCAAAACCCAAATTACCAAAAATGACAATGACCGCAAATATTAAGAGTAGCGCTTTGACGACTTTTCGCATCAGTCCCAAGATTGAGACACGCTCAGTATAGTTTTTCTTATAGCTTAGGTTAACCGCTCGAGTAAATATTGCATCAATAACTCGTAATAGCAGCCAAGTTAGCGCAAGCCAAGAAGCAATATCAGTAAAGCGATTGACTGGTTCGCGCAGCGTGACGGACACGCCTGCATAGACCATCACTTCAGATAAGATCAGCGCCATAATGACCACAGAAAGCGGTAGTATCACTTTGTCAGGTAATGGCAAAGGCACGCCGCGCACACGAGGATAAACAATCCTCAATAGATGGTATAACAGCCATACTGCGATATAAGTGAGGACAAAGCTACTCACAATCATGGATAGCGCAGCGACCAAATCAGCCAGCTGATAACCAAAGAGCTTTTTGCCATCTAACGAATCCACCGTGTAGCGCGATACCAAGGTCGGCTCTGAGTTTTCTATCACTTCTGGTATAGAACTCAGCGTCTCACTCGAGAACTGCCAATACTGCTCGTTCTCCTTGGAGACCACTCTTTCTAGTAACAACGACACACTTTTTTCACCGATATTAATCACACCGACATTTTCTTGACTTGGAGGTAGTTGATCGGTGAGATTGCCCTCAGGGGTATTACTGATTTGCAAATCAGGTTGGAATCGTCCACCCGCATCGAGCGCTTGTTTAAACTGACGTACGACAGTCGTTGGGTTATCGGACTTGGATAAATTTAGATAGTTACTTGCCAGCAAGTAGTCGTTTTCGCCCAGCGCACTGATAAAACCCTGTACAGTATGACGCGGCGTATCTCGCCCAAATGAATCAGGTAAAGGTGTAGCTACCGTCTCCTCACTACTATCACCATTCACGCCAAGCGCGCCCGCATCCACAGCAAAAGCAGTATGCGGCACCACCATACTCAACACGGCAGCCAGCACCAGCGCTATGACTATAGAGGATATTTTGATGATGGAATTTAGGAGAGAGGACGCGGTACTGGGAGTCAGATTATGCTGAGTAGACAAAACAAACCTCTTAACTTTATGAGTGGCACAATGAAGAACACATAATATCGGCACTATGATAACAATTATTTATAACAGCAGTGCTTTTGATTATAGGTTTTTGTCGCTAACTGTGTGAGTCAGTTATTTTTATTGCTCTGTGCAACCTCTCTCACTTGCTAAAAATAATATGTATTAATAAGAAAAGTAGCTTTCCAATGAATGAGTAGCATCTCATCATGAATTATATTCATCCTACCGTGAAGAAACATTAGGTTAAAGTGGTTTATAAAGGCGGAACTTTTGTAGATAATGAGCGCAGTTTTGCTTATATACTGATTTTTGTAACTTTTGACACCTTTTACGTCTTAATAGTTATTTCTTATGTCTGTATTTTTTAATTTGATTATTTTGGAATTGACCATGTCTTTATCACGTTCATCTTCACGTACCTATCTTCGCCTAAGTATCTTAAGCGCGCTTGGTTTATTTGCAGTCAACACAGCAATGGCGGCGACTCCTGAGGTAATCAATACTAACGATAGCGAGATGCCACAAGTTGAGCTTGACAAAATTGTCGTGACAGCGACTCGTACGCCTACCAAAACCAGTAATGTGGTCGCGCAAACACGAGTGATCGATAAGGAAGAGCTACAACGTTATCAAGGTCAGACGGCACTTGACGTTTTAAAACGTCAGCCAGGGTTCAGTCATTACACCAATGGCGGCTCAGGGACTACCTCAAATTTTTATATGCGCGGTTATGATAATAAACAAATATTAGTACTTATTGATGGTATACGGTATAGCTCGTTAAGTGCGGGCGGCGCCGCGTTAAACTTGCTACCTGCTGATCAAATTGATCGAATTGAAGTTCTCTATGGAGCATCAGGTTCTAGCATCTACGGTGCGGATGCGATGGGCGGTGTCATTCAAGTATTCACTAAAGGCGGCAATATAGATCGAAGCAGTATGTCAGTTACCGCTGGTGTCGGCTCAAATGATCAATACTTATACGGTGCTAGCGCACAGTTCGCTAACGAGACTGGCACGACATTGAGTTTGTCAGCTAGTCACAATGAAGATGACGGCATTAGCGCCAAGCTGCCTAATGCAGTTGGTTATAATAAAGATGAAGATGGATTTGAAAGCGACAACGTAAGTATTGCTTTAAATCAACGTATTAATGATCAATGGTTGGCAGGCGCCAGTGCTTTGTACAGTAAATCCACTACCGATTTTGATGATGGTGATTATGAGAATGCTCATGCTGATCAAGAAAACGGTAGCGCTCAAGCATACGTAGATTGGCGTTATCTACCAGGCTCTTCACTTAAATTACAGTATGGTCACTCAATTGATAAAAGTGACTCTTCTAGCGAATACGGTGGAGTGTTTGACAGCAAACAAGATCAAATCAGCTTAGTAGGTCAACATCAACTTGCGGTCGGCCAAGGCGTTTACGGCGTTGAGTACCTAAATCAAAGCCTAGATAGTAGTGAATATGACATTGATGATCGCGATGTGACCAGTACCTTTTTAGGCTATGTTTTGGCAACTAACCAGTTCGATGCCCAAGCTAATATACGTTTTGATGACAACTCACAATATGGTGATGAAACCACTTATAATTTCGGCGGCGCCTACCATATTAACCCTGAATGGCGTATTGGTACCAGCTACGCAAAAGGGTTCCGCGCACCTACGTTCAATGATATATACCCTGGATATGGTGGCAACCCTGATCTACAGCCGGAAACCAGCGACAACTATGAAGCCTTTGTTGAATACAGCACACCATTACAAGCTACACGGCTGACTGGCTATTATAATGATGTTGATGATCTAATTTCGTTTCCAGAAGGCACAGCTGTCAATGTAGATAAAGCTGAAATTAGAGGTGTATCATTAACATCTGATTGGGTTATTGATAGCTATTTATTTGGTGGTAGCTATGACTATCAAGATGCTAAAGATAAGAGTGACTATACTGGCAGAGTAGATTTTAGTCAGAATGCCATAGATTACAGTGGTAACCACCTTCCTTATCGTCCTGAACATAAAGGATTAGTCTACATAGGCTACCGTTTACCAAGTTTAGATATACGCGCTGAATATCAGTATGTGGGAGACTATTACAGCAGAATTACCAATACTGACGCTCAATTTGTAGACAATTATGGATTGTTGAATATCAGTGGTAACTACAAACTTACTGATAGCTTGTCTATGACTGCACGTCTAAATAATATTACTAACGAAGATTATATAACAGATATTGGCTATAATACTGACGGTATTAACTATTTCACCTCTCTAACTTATAACTGGTACTAAGTTTAACTTAGTCTGATTAAAACCATCTGAACTAAAATAAAAAAGGTCATCTAAAGGTGGCCTTTTTTTATGGCTATAGATTCCTGTTTAAAGTTTTGTTTACCTACGCCGTCAGCTATTTATCTCAGTCAATAGGTGACAATTAACCACTCATCTATTACAATAACGACCTCCGAGAGGTGTTGCGCCATAATGACGGATGGCGGTGTTTATGTTGAAGCACTTGCTATTCAACCCTTATGTTAGGCTCGGTTAACTGTTGGCTACCTATTCTTGGTCATCAACAGCGCAAATAACGGCACCTGCGTTTTTATTCTTTTTATCATTCTTTAACCACTGATAGGAGCATATTATGGACGCAGTGTCTACTACACCCTCTGCCCATACGATCGATCCCTTTTTCACTGACTATAAAGTTGCTGACATCAGCCTTGCTGATTATGGCCGCCGTGAAATAACCCTTGCCGAAGCCGAAATGCCTGCCCTAATGGGCTTGCGTCGTCGCTACGAAGCAGACCAGCCATTAAAAGGCGCGAAAATCGCTGGCTGTATCCACATGACCATTCAAACTGCCGTACTTATCGAAACGCTAGTCGCGCTAGGTGCTGAAGTACGCTGGACCTCATGTAACATTTTCTCAACTCAGGATCATGCTGCTGCGGCTATCGCTGCTGCTGGTATCTCTGTTTATGCTTGGAAAGGCGAAACAGAAGAAGAGTATGAATGGTGCCTACGCCAGCAAGTACATGTTGGCGGCGAAGCGTCAGGCCAGCTGTGGGATGCCAACTTAATCTTGGATGATGGTGGTGATTTGACCGCTCTGATTCATGATGAATATGCTGAGCTTCTTGACAATATCCATGGTATCTCAGAAGAAACCACCACTGGTGTACACCGTTTGGTTGAGATGTTGAACAAAGGCACACTAAAGGTGCCTGCTATCAACGTCAACGACGCGGTTACCAAATCTAAAAACGACAACAAGTACGGCTGTCGTCATAGCTTAAATGATGCTATCAAACGTGCTACCGACATGTTCCTTGCTGGTCGCCGTGCTTTGGTTATCGGTTACGGCGATGTAGGTAAAGGCTCTACACAAAGCTTACGCCAAGAGGGCATGATTGTACGTGTCTCAGAAGTTGACCCTATCTGTGCCATGCAGGCATGTATGGACGGCTTTGAAGTATTATCACCATACATTGACGGTGACAACACTGGCGGTGCAGACAGCATCAACAAACGCTTGCTTGAAGACACTGACATGATCGTCACCACGACTGGTAACTATCACGTTTGTGACCGTCATATGCTAGCTGCCCTTAAGCCTGGTGCGGTTGTATGTAACATTGGTCACTTTGATACCGAAATCGACACACAGTTTATGCGTGATAACTGGCGCTGGGTTGAGATCAAACCACAAGTTCATCAAATTTTCCGCTCAGACGATGAAAACGATTATTTGATCTTGCTTGCTGAAGGTCGTCTAGTGAACTTAGGTAATGCTACTGGTCACCCATCACGCGTCATGGACGGCTCATTTGCCAACCAAGTCTTGGCTCAAATGTATCTGTTCGAAGAGAAGTTCGCTGATCTGCCGACTGATGAGCGCTTTGATAACTTATACGTAAAAGTATTGCCTAAGAAGTTGGACGAAGAAGTGGCCGCTGCGATGGTTGCAGGCTTTAACGGTACATTGACTAAGCTGACCCAAAAGCAAGCTGAATATTTGGGTGTGCCTGTCGAAGGTCCATTCAAACCTGACACTTATAAATACTAAAAGGAGCCTGACTGTGAGTAAGCCTGCTTTCTCCTTTGAGTTCTTTCCTGCAAAAACCGAGCAAGGTCACGAAAAGCTTCTTAGCACTTATGATGAGCTAAATAAGTTGTCACCGGCGTATTTTTCGGTGACCTACGGTGCGGGCGGGTCAACTCGTAGCCGTACCTTAGACATCGTACAAGCACTAAGCGCGCGCAGTGAGACTGAAATTGCGCCGCATATGTCTTGTATCGGCGATGACAAAGCGCAAATCGCTGAGTTACTTGAGTTTTATAAAAGCTTAGGCATCAGACGTCTTGTCGCACTACGTGGCGATTTGCCATCCGGTCAGGTGGGTATGGGTGAGCTGCCATTTGCAGTAGATTTGGTCAAGTTCATTCGTGAGCACTCAGGCGATCACTTCCATATCGAAGTGGCGGCCTATCCTGAGATGCATCCACAAGCGCGTAGCTTTGAGTTTGATGTTGACAACTTGGTGAATAAGTACCGCGCTGGTGCCAATGCATCAATTACGCAGTTCTTTTATAATGCAGACAGCTATCTGTATTTGCGTGACACGTTAGAGAAACGCGGTATCGATACCATTGCCCAACCATTGGTAGCTGGCATCATGCCGATCACCAACTCTAGTAACCTGATACGCTTTGCTGATAGCTGCGGCGCTGATATTCCGCGTTACGTGCGCAAGCGATTGGCGGATTTTGGCGATGACAGCAAATCTATTCGCGAGTTTGGTTTTGATGTGGTGTATCGCTTATGTGAGCGCTTAATGAGCGAAGGCGTGCCAGCCATGCATTTTTATAGCATGAACAAAGTTGAGCCAAATAAACGCTTGGTTGAAGCATTAGGACTTACTGTTTAATACTTGATAATCTTGATAATTAAGCAAGTATATAATGAATTTATAACTAACTGGCGCTCTTCGGAGTGCCAGTTTTTTTATTGGAAAATTTTATCTACTGGACATTCATGTATCAAAAAACACATTTCATCTTAATGTATTTCTTAAATTTTTCTTACTATATGATAATGTCGTTTATCCGTTGAGCGCTGTTATCTGGCAGTAATTATCATAAAAGGAATGCCTTTCGTGGCATCAAGTGATATTCTATTGGGTCAATAATAACTGCTCACAATCAAATAATAGGAATAAGACCAAGTGCGACGTTTTTTTTATGCCATTAATAACGACAATACTGATGCTATGCCTTTACCTAAGCTGGGTGACCTACCTCTAGGGAGCCACGTTGAGTTGCCAGACAGCATCGTCCATCATTGGTGCCGAGTGCTGCGTGCAAATATCGGTGATCAAGGTATCTTGTTCGATGGATTTGGTGGTGAATATAAGGTAGAGCTAAAAGCAATCAGTAAAAAAAACGCGACGGCTACCCTCCTCACTCATCTAAAGGATGATCGTACGGCGCCTATTATTAGTAAAATCGGCTTAGTAATGAGTCGCGGCGAGCGTATGGATTATGCGGTACAAAAAGCAACCGAGCTTGGCGTCACGGCTATTCAACTGCTTAGTAGTCATCATGGCGAGGTCAATCTAAAACCTGCACAAATCGAGAAAAAACTGGCTCACTGGCAACAAGTCGCTATAGCAGCCTGCGAGCAATGCGGCCTGAATCGCCCACCTCTGATACTTGCCCCACTATCTATCAATGAATGGCTGAATCAACCTGCGTCTGATGCCTTGAATATAGCAACAATGGTCAGTCCTATCGTCTCTATACTCAGCCAAGACACTTATTATCAAGTGCTACGTAGCGCTGCAAATCTACGTATGCAGATGAGTGTGCCAGCAGCAGGACAACCTGCAAAACCCGAGAAACTGGCCTCAGTTCTCAAGCAAGAGTCTCCCTATATTGAACTATTGATTGGTCCTGAAGGAGGTCTCAGTGACGATGAGTGTCAAAAGGCCGAATCTGTAGGTTTTATGCCTTGGCAAATTGGCAGTAGGGTATTACGTACAGAGACAGCACCCGTGGTTGCATTGACTACTTTACTCGCTTTGTATGGTTAAAATCAGTATTATTAATGAGATTTACTATCATTTATAGACACTTTAAAATAGAACTTTGTTTTATATTCTGTAGAATTAAAAGTAATCTTAGTCCTAATTTAGTAAAGTGAATCACAGTACTTATTCTTTATAAGCCTTTATTTTTTGTGAGTCATTATTATGAGCAACTTTGACCCCATTCCAGTATCGATTAAACAGCAACTCATGGCCCAACTGTGTGAGCAGATCGAAGATGCTATTTTTGTGCTAGACAGTAATTTACGCTATCTATCTGTCAATGCCAGCTATGAGCTTATGATTGGCTATAAAGAATCCTTTTTGGTCGGTCGTCCACTCGGTATTTACGCGGCTGAATTTTTGTCAGAAGAAGAGCAGCTTATCCTAAAAGAGATTAAGGATAATTTAAGAGAGTCAGGTTTCTACGAGTTGGATTTTTCCATGGCCAATCGCTATGGTGAGACGATCGATTGCCAAATCACCTATCGTAAAATTTGTATCGATCAAGCTGTCTATCATGTGGGTATGCTACGCGACATGTCTGCCGTCGTTAAAGATCAAAAGCAGGTTGCTCATTTACTCAACTACGATCAACTCACTGGATTGCCCAATCGCAAAGTGTTTTTGAGTCAGGCCAGTGACGTTTTATTAGACACCTATCAAGAAGTCGTGATTGTACGTCTCAATATAGACCGCTATCGCAATCTGGCAAGCTTGCTGGGATCTGAGGGAATAAACACTTTAATACAGAAATTTGTGAAACGTATCAAAGAGCTCCATTTAGAGCATTTACGCTGCTTTTCCCACTTTGGCGGGGATGACTTTGCGTTATTGTTTGAGTGTCAAGATGGCAATATGGTACGTCATCAGCTAGATACGCTCATGCAAATGTGCGAGATACCCTTCACAATGAATGGAAACGCGGCCACAGATGCAAATATCTACTGCCATATTTCTGTAGGCGTCAGTTACTTTCCCAAAAATGATGCTCAGGTAACAGGATTGTTGAGCAAAGCAGAAAAAGCCTTACAGTATGTCAAACAACACGGCGGCGATGATATCCGTTGGTATGACAAAACGATTGAGGAAGCCACTTCAGGTAGCCTACAGTTAGAAGCCGATCTGAGAGCAGCATCGGCTGAAGGACAGTTCATACCGTATTATCAACCAAAATTCTTATTGGATACGGGGATTATCACAGGGTTTGAAGCACTAGTTCGCTGGCAACATCCCACTCGCGGTCTACTAAAACCAAAACATTTTATCGATGCTATTTTGACCCATAAGCTCTCGTTTGAGCTGTTTTCACAGATGGCTAACAAGATTGCCCATCAGTTATCTGAATGGCAACAGCAAGGGTTTTGTCAGCATATCTGTATCAATGCCGATGCGGCCGAATTTAGTCATCCTGAATTTTTTGACATGGTGAGCGGCCTATTGGTACAGCACAATATTGCGGCGTGTCAGTTGCATATCGAAGTGACTGAATCCTCTTTGATTCAGCGCCATGATGATGTCAGAAAACAACTCAACTCTCTCAAAGAATTGGGCGTCCGTCTTGCCTTAGATGATTTTGGTACGGGCTATGCATCCTTGAGTTATCTGCAAGAATACCCCTTTGACTTTATCAAAATTGATAAAAGTTTTATCTCAAAAATTGATACCGACCGTACTCAGCATGCCATTGTAAAAGCCATTCTAGACTTGGCAGATGCTCTAGACATGCATGTGGTGGCAGAAGGTATAGAAACCGAACAGCAGCGCGATGTGTTGCTGAACATGGGTTGCAAAAACGGTCAAGGCTATTGGTTTGGCAAACCTGTGCCCGCTGATGTGGCCACTGAGATGCTGGTCAAACAGTATGCCACCGAATAGCTCTTGTTTTCTGGGTATCATAAAACCGCTTATTGGCGCCTTTGACTCTAAAGCGGTTTTTCTTTATGTGAACGTTATTTTTATGATGAAAATTGGCTGATATAACTCTGAATCTTTGATCTGTCCTGTTGTATATCGGTCAATGTTTCATAGGGTTATTAATGATTCAGATTAAGGCCTAACGTTGATTGCACAATCGAAGCAAGACAGGTTCATGACTTATCAGTGCTTTCACCAAACTTGTATAATCGCTAATGAAAGCCTATCTTTTATAGTGAATTTGTTAGAGCACATTTAATCTTTCTTTGACTCTGACAATCACCACTCTTTTCAACACTATTTTATGTAATCGATAGCATGGTTGACCTGCTTCACTGTTTATCATTTATTTAGATTTCCAGACTGGCTAGGTAAGAATAACGCACTAGAGGATAGTGCGACCATGTGCTCATTGTTGGCTATGATCGGTTACATTCTAAAAAGGACAGGAAGTTATGCAATACAAAGCGCCCTTACGTGATATTCAGTTCGTGATGCATGAACTACTCGATAGTGAAAGCCATTATAAAACATTACCAGCGTTCCAAGAAGCTGACCGCGAGCTAATGGACAGCCTATTTGAAATGGCTGCAAGCTTTGCCGAAAACGAGCTATCACCTTTGAATCAAAGCGGCGATGCAGAAGGCTGTAAGTTTGACAATGGTAAGGTCACCACGCCAAAAGGCTTTAAAGAAGCTTATAAGCAGTACTGTGAGCTTGGCTTCCCTGCTTTATCTGCTGAAGAAGAGTTTGGTGGTCAAAACATGCCGTTTTCATTGTCTACTGTCATTAATGAAATGGTTGGTACCGCCAACTGGTCATTCTCTATGTATCCTGGCCTATCGCATGGCGCAATTCAAACCATCGAGCACCATGGCACTGATGAGCAAAAACAAACTTACCTAGAAAAAATGGTCACCGGCGAATGGTCAGGCACCATGTGCTTGACAGAAGCCCACGCGGGCTCTGACTTGGGTATTATCCGTACCAAAGCTGAGCCAAATGATGACGGCACTTATAGCATCACCGGTCAAAAAATCTTCATCTCAGCAGGCGAGCACGACCTCACCGACAACATCATTCATATCGTTCTAGCCCGTCTACCAGGCGCGCCTGCTGGCACCAAAGGCATCTCACTGTTTATCGTACCTAAAGTGTTGGTCAATGAAGACAACAGCCTTGGCGAAAACAACAACGTCGTCTGTGGCTCTATCGAGCACAAAATGGGTATCAAAGCGTCTGCGACTTGCGTGATGAACTTTGATGGTGCAAAAGGCTACTTGATTGGCCCAGAAAACCGCGGCCTACAGTGCATGTTTACCTTTATGAACGTCGCTCGTATCGGTACAGCAGTTCAAGGTTTGACTGCAGCAGAGTACGCGTTCCAAGGCTCATTAACCTATGCCAAAGATCGCTTAGCGATGCGCGCGCTATCAGGTGCTAAAGCGCCAGAAAAAGTCGCTGACCCAATCATCGTTCATCCAGCCGTTCGCAACATGCTGTTAACCGAAAAAGCCTTTGCTGAAGGCGGTCGCGCATTGGTTTATTACCTCTCACACTTTGCCGATACCGTTGCCAAAGGCGAAGGCGATGATCTTAAATTTGCTGACCAAATGCTGTCACTATTGACACCGATTGCTAAAGCTTTCTTGACTGAAACGGGGCTCGAAGCTGCCAATCACGGCGTCCAAGTGTATGGTGGTCATGGCTTTATCAGTGAATGGGGCATGGAGCAAAACGTCCGTGATACCCGTATTGCTTGCCTATACGAAGGAACCACTGAGATTCAAGCTCTTGATCTTCTTGGACGTAAAGTGCTGGGCTCGCAAGGCAAACTGCTTGCAAACTTTGTCAAAATTATCCACACATTCTGTGAAGAGAACAAAGAAAATGACGAGATGGGTCAGTTCATCCGCCCACTTGCCAAACATGTCAAAGAATGGGGTGATCTAACATCACGTATTGGGATGCAAGCCACTGAAAACCCAGACGCTGTTGGCGCTGCCGCGGTTGATTACATGTACTTTAGTGGTTATGTAACTTTGGCTTATTTATGGGCGCGTATGGCTTTGGTTGCTCAAACCGCTATTGCCGACGGCACTGGCGAAAAAGCATTCTATGATGCCAAGGTTAAAACGGCTCAGTTCTATTTCACTAAACTACTACCACGCACCACGACCTATGTACAGCGTATCAGCACAGGCGTTGAGCCATACATGAGCATGGATGTGGACCAGTTTGCTTTTTAATTAGCCCCAAATCCCTCTCATATCGTATTTTTATCGGCAACATACTTCGGTGTGTTGCCGATTTTTTTGGTATGGGTCTTACTGTGCTGATTATGATCGTTGATAGCAACCAGTCGCGTGCTTTTTATAAGTGGTTGCTCTGTCCAAAACCTACTCAATGACTGCAATAGTGGCTGCTAACTTTTGGTGCACGCACAATTCACGAAGAAATACACCCGCCTACAAGCTTATTTGTTAAACTTTGAACATGAATCGCTAAGGTTACATCAAGAGAACAGTTGATAATCTTAACAACTCCAATTTTATCTATTTAAACCAAAGGAATGTTTATGGCTGTTTATAACGCCCCTCTTAATGACATGCGTTTTATGTTAAATGATGTATTTAATGCGCCACAATTTTGGCAAAATAACGAAAACCTAGCTCATGTCGATATGGAAACCGTCGATATGATTTTAGAAGAAATGGCAAAACTGTCAAAAAACGTTTTGTTGCCTATCAACCGTAGTGGCGACGAAGAAGGTGCAACCTTTGAGGGTGATGGCGTTGTCACCACGCCTACTGGTTTTAAAGAAGCTTATAAGCAGTATGCCGAGTCAGGCTGGGTGGGCTTGAGTGGTAATGCTGAGTACGGCGGTCAAGGCTTCCCGAAAATGGTTACCATGCTGACCGAAGAGATGGTATTTACCGCCAACCAATCCTTTGCCCTCTACCCTAACCTAACCGTCGGTGCAACGCTGTGTCTGAATGCCGCTGCCTCTGAAGAACAAAAGCAGACTTACTTAGAAAAAATGTATAACGGTGAATGGTCTGGTACCATGTGCTTGACAGAGCCACATGCGGGTACGGATTTGGGTATCATCAAAACCAAAGCCGTGCCTAACGATGATGGCAGCTATGATATCTCTGGTACCAAAATCTTTATTACTGGTGGTGAGCATGATCTCACAGACAATATCATTCATTTAGTATTGGCAAAAACACCCAATGCCCCAGAAGGCTCAAAAGGTATCTCACTGTTTGTTGTGCCAAAATTCTTGGTCAATGAAGATGGTAGCTTGGGCGAGCGCAATACCTTGGCGGTTGGCTCTATCGAGCACAAAATGGGCATCAAAGCGTCTGCCACTTGCGTGATGAACTTTGATAACGCCAAAGGCTGGATGGTGGGCGCAGAAAACACCGGCTTATCTTCTATGTTTATCATGATGAACTATGAGCGTGTGACCATGGGTCTACAAGGCCTTGGTGGCTCTGAGCTGGCTTATCAAAACGCAGCATTATACGCCAACGACCGTGGTCAAGGCCGCAGCGATACGCAATTACAAAGTCCAGAAAAACCTGCCGATGCCATCATCCACCATGCAGATGTACGCCGTATGCTATTGAACGCCAAAGCCAACACTGAAGCTTCACGTTGCTTTGCGATGTATGTCGCCAAAAACCTAGACGAAGAAAAATTTAGTACTGACCCAGAGGCCGCTCAAGCCGCCGCTGCTCGTGTTGCCCTACTGACACCAGTGGCTAAAGCATTCTTGACTGATAAAGCGCTAGAAGCAACCGTTGATTGCCAGCAAGTCTTCGGTGGTCATGGCTATATCCGCGAATGGGGTATGGAGCAAATCGTTCGTGATACGCGTATTGCTCAGATTTATGAAGGTACCAACGGTATTCAGGCACTTGACTTATTAGGTCGTAAAGTGGCAAAAAATAACGGCAAATATGTCACACATTTCTTGGGTGAGATTCGTGATTTTGTTAACAATATGCAAGCGGATCATGGCATCAAGCAAGCCACTTTGGATGCGGCGGATACGATTGAAGAGCTCACTACAACGGTGCTGAACAATATTGGCGAACGCAAAAACGAAATCAATGGCTGTGCGGTTGACTACATGCATGCGTTTGGCTACCTTGCTTACTCATACATGTTTGCGTTGATGGTAGAAGCCGCCAACGGTAAAGAAGGCGATTTTTATACCAATAAAGCCAAGCTTGCAGATTACTTCGTTGGCCGTATCTTGCCACGTATCGATGCTCATGCACAGATGGTCAAAGCTGGTAGTGACCCGATGATGAACTTTGATCTTGACTACTTTGATGTACCAGCCAGCTAAATGCTCATCATGAAGACCCGATAAAACCATGAAAAAAGGACAGTTCAATGACTGTCCTTTTTTTTGGCAAAATAACTGCTAACAAAATAATTCACTATCGATGCGTGGTTACGATTAAAATAGCGCAAGATAAGGTGTCACTTAAGTGCCATAAAAAGCCATGATTCCTAACAATATCATGCGCAGTGTTAAATAATAAAAACGATTGAAACAACCACAATAAAGGGTGCGACGTGTCAGAATTAAAACGCATATTACAACAGATTACAGCCCTAAGTGATGTGCCCGATCCTGCGGTGCTCAAACGCTTGATCGAGGAACTACGAGTCAGTGACAAAGAACCTGCTTTAGCCAACCAAAACATTCAAACCCTTATTGACATTCTCCATCAACATCCAGAATACGGCGACGGACTCTCTAGCTTTGTCCTAAAATTGATTATCCAATATCGTCAAATCTCGCTATATACCGATACAGGTATTATGTCGGATCAAGGATTCTTTAATAGCTTAAGACGATTGGTCGGACATCGGTTTTTGCCGATACTCCCTCAAGATGACTCCGTCGTTGAACTGGTTGGTTACTTGTTTGATAAGCGTACTGATGAGCGCTGGCTTGCCAATATTGAGACAAAAAAATGGGACGAACTTGTGGAGCTTCTGAGGGTGGAAGAAAAACACCTAGATTTGGTTGCTACAGCAAAGAACAGTATTTTGAATGCAATTATTATTTTGTCTTATCGCATCAGCGGTCTTGGCTTACATCCTGATTTGATGGATTCTTATCCGCAGATGCTCAACTACTCTGCTTCTTTTGTTGCCCAAAACCAAGAAGCGGTGCTCTTTGTCAATCAATATAGACAAGCGCACGAGCTTGATACCTTAACCGACATTACCCCAGAGCAAGCCGTTGATCCAGCGCCATTGCTGGTTATGATTGAGCAATGCGAAGATATCGTTGCCACCATTCGCAAACGGATCTACAAAACAGGTATTTCTATTCGCTTGACCAATATGATGCTGCGCTTAGATCAAAGCTTACAGCGAGTGCGTATCTTGACAGAGCTTGTCACAGACGACCATCAAAAAAGAGATCGCGCCGTCATTGAGCTGATACAAACACTGATTACGACTGCCAATCGCCGCTATAGCATTGGCCACTTGATTGACAACAACACAAAACTGCTGTCACGTAAGGTCACTGAAAATGCCAGTCGCGTGGGTGAGCACTATATCAGCACCGATAAGTCTGGCTATCAAAAAATGTTCAAAAAAGCCTCTATTGGCGGTTTTGTCATTGCTTTTATGGCTACCATAAAAATACTGGCTTACCAATTGGCGCTCGCACCGATGGGGCGTGCATTTATTAACAGTATGATTTATGGCTTGGGCTTTGTGTTCATCCATGTTATTCGAGGAACTGTCGCTACCAAGCAACCAGCCATGACCGCCGCCGCTATTGCTTCTACTATATCTGAAGGCTCTGGCAAGAAGTCTCATCAGCTAAATAAGCTATCAGAGTTGGTCGTTGATATTTTACGTACTCAGTTCATCGCTATTATGGGCAACGTTATGTTAGCGATACCCGTTGCACTTATCATCTCTTTTTCTTGGTTACAGTACACAGGCGCACCGATGATTGGTACCGAAAAAGCAGGTCATTTACTTCATGACTTGGATCCGTTTCATTCATTAGCGCTCCCTCATGCTGCTATCGCTGGCGTGTATTTGTTCTTAGCGGGTTTGATCGCGGGTTATTACGACAATTTAGCAGTCTATAACAAAGTAGGTGCGCGTATTCAGCGCCATAGACTACTACAATACATACTGCCTGCGTCATGGCTTAAGCGTTTAGGCGGCTTCATAGAAGCGAATTTGGGCGCCATCATGGGTAACTTTTTATTCGGGGTTTTCTTAGGCAGTACGGCAACCATCGGCTACATATTCGGCTTACCAATTGATATTCGCCACATTGCTTTTGCTTCAGCGAACTTGGCACACGGATTGTTCAACATATCTGCTGATGACATCAGCTGGAGCCTCATTCTGATTTCTATATTGGGTGTGGCGCTTATTGGTATGGTCAACTTGATAGTCAGTTTTTCGCTGGCGTTATTTGTTGCTTTACGTTCAAAAGAAGTGCGTTTCTTTGAATGGAGTCGCCTCACAAAGCTAGTGTTTGGACATATCATTAGCCATCCTTCGGACTTTTTCTGGCCACGCGACAAGCCAATGAAATATGCACGCATCGATAGTCAAGGTCACATGATATTTGATGACACTTCAGCACAAAAAAATGGAAAAGCCATACCGAGCAATTATGTGGTACGCCGATTGTCTGATGTCAGAATATTACCTGAGTCTAAGCAAGCAGCAGCGCAAAACGCGGAAGCGAGTACAGACATATATTATGACAGTCAACCACAGGGCGATCACACCCAACCTCACAACTCTCCTAAGAAGGTTGTCAATCTTGATGATGGTCTGGCAGATGAAGAACTAAACAGCGTTCCTTATACCGACGATATCCAATATGACAAAGTCACCAAGACGCTCAACACGATCGATAATGATGATACTGTTGGTCACGAGTCAGATCATACGGATGCTGATGACAAGGCCACTGGCGATGCCAAAACACCTTTGCCAAAACCTAAAAAACCGCCAAAGCTGCCTGATTAAAAGGCTCACTTGGGCGGCTTTATGCTTGGTGAATTATTTAGATTAAAATCATTTGATATCAGGCCTAAAGCACTCACACAACTTAGCTAAAGCTTTTACACCTTAATCTTGAAAATATGGACGTAGAAGCGAAACTCTCGCACAGCTCAACAAACTTAGGATTCAAAAATCATCTAAAATAATGAGGAGCGGGCTCAATATGATATTGGGATAGATCACTAAACGAGGACAAGAATGAATATAGCCAGTCATAGCAAACTGGAAGAATCTATGAAGGACGTTGCATCAACCTCCCTTGTAAGACTCATCTATGTTAGTAGAGTTAATACCACCGATAGATCTGTATTTGAGCATATCCAAAGACACTCGCGAGACCATCCCAGATTCTGTGTAACTGCCATTTAGATTAAATGCCTGCTAATACGATCATCAAACATAATCATAAAGCGATTAAGGGCAGACGTCCAGTTACGAATCGGCATCGACCACTTTTTAGACGCCTGCTGGGTTGCTAGATAGACTACCTTAAACGCTGCCTGATCAGAGGGGAACACCTTACGCTTATTCACCGCCGTACGAATCACACTGTTTAGCGACTCAATAGCATTGGTGGTATAGATGGCTTTTCTGATGTCTTTAGGGTAGCCAAAGAACACCGTTAAGCCCTCCCAGTTATTACGCCAAGACTTGATGACATGCGGATACTT
>NZ_MRYC01000018.1:0-63834 GCF_001921765.1 Psychrobacter sp. C 20.9
CTGCTTTAAATCGCTTTATGATTATGTTTGATGACCGTATCAGCAAGCATTTAATCTAAACGGCAGTTACACAGAATTCGGGATGGTCTCAGCACAGGCTTTCTTTCTTATCGTTAAATATCAGATACTCCACTGTAATCACTTAATACTTCCTTATAAATTTTTTAATGTGGTTGATAACTTATTATAATCGATATTTAACTTGCTATGAATTTAAAAGACGCTTCCTATGTCCCTAAAATCCACCTTCAAAGGCTTCCTAGGTGAAACCGTCATCAACGTCGCCATGTGGCTAAAGCTTGAAAAAGACGTTTATCATCGGCTAAACAATGTCACTTTGCCATTAGCCAATGGTGGTAGTACGCAAATCGATCACGTCATCGTCTCTGTATACGGCATCTTTGTCATTGAAACCAAAAACTACAAAGGTTGGATATACGGTAGCGAGAAGCAAAAGCAGTGGATACAAGCTTTTCCAAATGGAAGTAAATTCAAATTCCAAAATCCGCTACGTCAAAACTACTTACATATTAAGACGCTCGCAGATTTATTAGGCTTGGAGCTGAGCTACTTCCATTCGATGATTGCTTTTATCGGTGAGTGCGAGTTAAAAACCCGCGATGAGTTGCCCGAGCATGTATTGACCAGTGGTATGGTCTCGTATGTAAAGAAAAAACAAGATAAGCTACTCACTGAAGACGAGGTTTCATCTATCGTTGAGCAAATTAATAGCAATAGATTTAGTAAGTCTTGGCGCACCAATCGGCAGCATAAAGCTTATCTAAAAGATAAGCATAGCAACCCAAGTAAGAATACTGAGAATCCTACACTTGAACCAATAGTTAAAGAAACTGTAAGAAGAACTCCTCTAAAAAGTAGGGAAGCACATGGATGGTCTGGTCAAACTGAGGTTGAATCTACCGCATTACCAATTGATAGTCTAAATACTCAGCAAATAATCAAACCGCATGATATGGCTGATAAGGTTTTTCTTACGCCATTTGAGATTATAGAATCTGAGCCAAAAGTGAATGAACCTGCGATACTTAAAGCGACAGACCATGACGCTAATATCGATCAAGCGCCAACCTGCCCAAGATGCAACGGCGAGATGGTCAAACGTGTGGCAAAAAATGGCGCACGCCAAGGACATTCCTTTTATGGGTGCGCGCAATTTCCTAAATGCCGCGGCGTAGTAAATATTGATTAACTACTAGTCACATTACCCATATATTTCTTCCAAACGCAGACAAGCTACCAATCGACCATCCCATTCGCGCAGTTGTGGCTCGATTTCGCTGCACTGCGAGGTCGCATATGGACAGCGTTTATGTAGAGCGCACCCGCTTGGCGGATTAAGCGGGCTTGGTAGCTCACCTTGTAGGGTTAAATCTTTCTTTTGGCCATTTACTGTGGGTGCAGCTGCCAGTAATGCGATGGTATAAGGATGTTTTGGCGCATTATAAATGGCTTCTTTGGGCCCGTGTTCGACCGCTTGACCTAAATACATGACCATCACATCATCAGCGACATGACGTACGACTGACAAGTTGTGTGAGATAAAGACGTAAGCGGTACGATACTCATCCTGCAAATCCATAAACAGATTTAAGACTTGCGCTTGAATCGACACATCAAGTGCAGAGGTAGGCTCATCAGCGACGACGATTTTAGGATTGAGCATCATCGCGCGGGCAAGGGCAATCCGCTGGCGCTGACCACCCGAAAACATATGTGGGAAACGCCCAGCATGTTCAGGACGTAGACCCACGTTTCTCATCATCTCGTTGATTTTGTCACGCTTTTCTTCTTTAGACAGATTGGTATGAATATCCAACGGCTCTGTCAATTGATAGGCTATAGTATGACGCGGATTCAAGCTACCATAAGGGTTTTGGAAGACCATTTGAATTTCGGTACGTAAGTCTTTGAGCGCCTTTCTGCTATAGCCAGTGGTGGCTTCGTCGTTGATAAAAAGCTCGCCCTGCGTCGGCTGCTCGATGAGTGTCAGCTGGCGGGCAAGGGTGGATTTGCCGCAGCCTGATTCACCAACGACTGCCAATGTCTTGCCAGCCTCAAGCTCAAAAGAGATACCGTTCAGCGCTTTGACGTGCGCTTTTGGTTTGCCCAATCCTTGTGATACCGGATAGTGCTTATGTAGATTGTCTGCTTTTAAAACCACTTTATTACTCATACTTGTGACTCCAAAATAGCAGCGTGAGAGATGGGGGTGCGAGCAGTAGGATCGGCATAAATGCAGCGCACTTTGCCATTTGGTGTGTCCAAAATAGGCGGCGGCACGTCACAAGCAGGCTCTTTATATGGGCAGCGAGGAGATAATAAGCACCCGCTTGGGCGATCATATTGACTTGGTACGACCCCAGGCAAGCTGTTCAATCGATCTTGTCCGATAGCCAGCTCAGGAATGGCTTGTAAGAGCGCCTCTGTATAAGGGTGTGCAGGATGTTGGAAAACCTCTGGCACGGTACTAGTTTCAACCACTTGCCCAGCATACATGACCGCGACATCACGCGAGTTTTGTGCAACAAGGCCCAAATCATGGGTAATCAAAACCATCGCCATTTGTTTTTCGCGTTGCAATCGACCGAGCAAATCCATAATCTGCGCTTGTACGGTGACATCAAGTGCGGTGGTCGGCTCGTCGGCGATGAGCAGTTTTGGTTCACATGCAAGCGCCATCGCAATCATAACGCGCTGGCTCATACCGCCTGAGAGTTGATGTGGATACACTTTGAGTCGGTTTTTGGCGTCAGGCATTTCGACCAACTCTAACAGCTCTAATATGCGTGCCTGTACTGCTGCACCGCGCAAACCAAGATGCTTGCGCAGTACTTCACCCAGCTGCATCTCAACGGTAAAGCTTGGGTTGAGGCAAGACATCGCATTTTGAAAGATCATAGAGATGTCTTTGCCAATGATGCCGCGTTTTTCTTTGGCAGGCATACTGATCATGTCTTTATTATCAAACATCACTCGCTTGGCGCGGACGGTGGCAGACGGCGGCAATAGCCCCATTAGCGCCATCATCGTGACTGACTTACCTGAGCCGGATTCACCAACGACAGCGATGACTTCACCTTGTGTGATTTTTAAAGACACATCATCGACAGCACGAAAGGCACGCTTTCCTTGACCAAAAGTGACCGACAGATTTTCGATGTCCAATAACAGCGGCGCGTCTGTTGTTGATGCACCATTCATAGAAGTGTGAGTGGTAGGCGTTTTAATTAAAGGTTCAGTCATCTTAGGTCACCTGCTTTAATTTGGGATCGAGCGCGTCACGCAGGCCATCACCCGTCAAGTTAATCGACAATGCAGCCAAGAAGATAGCGACACCTGGCCAAATAGCGAGCCAAACGTTACTTTGAATGTATTGACGAGCCGTACCGAGCATCGCGCCCCATTCAGCATCAGGTGGCTGTACACCAAAACCTAAGAAACCAATCGCACCCGCTTCTAAAATAGCAGAAGAAAAAATCATCGTCGCCTGTACGATGAGCGGTGCCATACAGTTGGGTAGAATCGTGATAAATAATAAACGCAGCACACCAGCACCCATCACCTGCGAGGCGATAAAGTACTCACGTTGTAGCTCTACCATTGCGGTGGCGCGAGTCAGACGAATAAAGGGCGGCGTACAGACCAGTGCAATCGTAATAATCGTATTGGTCATAGAGGGCCCTAAGATAGCGGCAATGATGATGGCCAATAGTAAGCTAGGGTATGACATCAAAATATCATTGACCAGCATGACCGCTTTGCCCCAAACCTTGGGCCAAAATGCGGCACTAAGTCCTAGTGAAATACCGACTAGCATCGCAAGGGTCGTCGCGCTCAGACCGATAAATAAAGAGTAACGCGCGCCATACATCACCCGAGACAAGGTATCTCGTCCAGCATCATCCGTGCCTAGCCAAAACATCGCATCACCACCACTTAAAAAGGCTGGCGGCAATTGCTCTTGGCCGGTAAATAATTCATAAGGGTCATGGGGGGCAATTGCGGGCGCGAGTATGGCAACAATAACCATTAGCATGAGAATAATAAAACCCAACACCGCGCCCTTGTTTCGGCAAAAGGTCGATAAAAATAGTTGCCAAGACGATGGCGGTGTGGCAGCCATCAGATTGACATCAGAGGGGAGAACAGAAGGCTTCATGAGCAGTTCCTATAGTGGCTAGCGCAGTGACATTTTTTAGAATTTTGTTCCTAAAAAAGTACTAAGCATTGCTAAAACATCACTTCAGCGCCAATCATCACTATTTATAATATAAGTATTTATCAATGTGACATTGCAACACTGCAACATTGTGACATTAAGAGGTATGTCGAATACGTGGATTGATCAGACCATACAAAATATCAATAAATAAACTGACCAAAATCAAGGCAGTGGCGACCAACAAAATACCGTTTTGCACAATGGGGTAATCACGAGTAAAAAAGCCATCGAGAAGCCAATTACCAACACCCGGCCAGCTAAAGATAGTCTCGGTAATAATCGCGCCTGCAAGCAAGGTTGCCATTTGTAAGCCAACCACAGTGACGACAGTGATTAGCGCGTTACGCATCACGTGTACCATGATCACGCGGCGTGGCGATAAGCCCTTGGCGCGAGCCGTACGCACATAGTCTTCATCCAACACTTCCAGCATCGCAGAGCGTGTCATCCGCGCGATCATCGCGAGTGGAATGGTCGATAGTGCGATTGATGGCAAGATAAAGTGTTTGACCACATTCCAAAAAGCGCCCGGTTCCCCTGAGGTGAGAGAGCCAAGCAACCATGAGCCGTACAAGGGATGGACATCCAAGAACTGTGCGACAGAGATCACACCAGCAACGGGTAAAAGGCCAAGATAGTGAGCGAATATACCTGTCAGAATAGGGCCTAGTAAGTAGATCGGCATCGAGTATCCTGCCAGCGCCCCTGACATCAGAGTATAGTCAATCCAAGTACCACGGCGTAGCGCGGCAAAGATACCCAAGCTCACACCAATCACACTAGCAATGACAATCGCACATAGCGCCAACTCTAACGTTGGAACGAAGTGCGCAAAAAAGTCTTGTAACACAGGAGAGCGAGTACGAAAGGATTGACCAAAGTCACCCGTCAATATACCCGTCAAGTAATCCCAGTATTGAACGATAAGGGGTTTGTCTAATCCCAGTCTTTCTAGGGCGCGAGCATGTAGCTCTGGATCCACCATACGCTCACCCATCATGATCTCGACTGCATCGCCTGGTACGAGACGGATCAGAGTAAAAGTCGATAGCGTGAGGCCAAGATAGACAGGAATAAGAATGGCGATACGGCGCAGAATATAAAGTAGCATGGGCTGCTCAATAGTTGTGATTCAATGAGTGGAGTAGTAGCAATGAATGAGGTCGTCCGTGACCATGCCCTTAAATGACCAAGCACTTAAATCAAAAGTACTCAAGTGAAAGGTGCTCAAATGAAAAGTATGTGAGTCGAAAAACAATCAACTCATATAAATACGGCTGGAACAGAGATTCTGAGCCAGCCGAATACAAATCAAATAATAGTGCATGTCGTACCGGACGTAATTAGCTAAGGCTATTCAACTTTCACGCCATCGAAACGTACAGCACCAAGTGGACTGATTTTGAAATCCACAACGTTTGGTGCAGTGAACACGGTAACTACCGAATGCGCCATAGTCGTCCAAGGAAGCTGCTCTTTGAAGATCTGCTGAGCTTGTACATAGTCATCCACACGCTCATCTTGATTGGTGACCTGACGTCCTTTCATGACCAAATTATCAAAGTCTTTATTACACCAACGTGAGTAGTTATTACCACCGACCGCGTCACAAGACAGTAATGAGCCCAACCAGTTATCCGGATCACCATTATCACCCGTCCAACCTGCCAAGATCACATCAGGCTCGCCTTTCGCCGCGCGTTTTAGGTATTCGCCCCACTCATAAGTAACCAGTTTGGCATTGACGCCAATCTTCGCCCAATCTGCTTGGAGCATTTCAGCCATGAGTTTGGCATTAGGGTTATATGGACGTTGAACAGGCATGTACCATAAGTCGATGTTCATATTGTCCGCGCCAGCTTCTTTAATCAGCGCTTTTGCTTTTTCAACATCATAAGGTGCATCTTTTAAAGAATCGTCGTAGCCCCACTGCGTAGGCGGCATTGGGTTGGTTGCCTTGAGACCTTCGCTTTGATAGACAGCATTGATGATCGCGTCTTTATTGATCGCCATATCCAATGCTTGACGTACTTTAAGATCACTTAGCTTCGGCTTTTCAACGTTGTAGCCCACATAACCGACGTTGAAACCTGGTTGATCAAGAACGGTGGCTTTACCAGATTTTTTGACCGATTCAATTTCGGCAGGCTTTGGATATGCCGATACATGACATTCACCCGCTTGAACTTTTTGCGCACGAACGGCTGAATCTTTAGTAATAACAAACACAAGGTTGTCGATGTAGATGTTGTCTTTGTCCCAATAGTCTGGGTTTTTGGTATAACGGATTTGCGCGTCTTTTTGATAGGACGTAAAGACGAAAGGCCCAGTACCAACAGGTTTGTTATTGATATCAGGCTCATTACCAGAGGCCATCAACTGATCTGCATATTCAGCAGAGTTGATATAAGCAAATGGCATCGCTAGGTTTTGTAAAAATGGGGCATTGACTTCGTTAAGCGTGACTTTGACAGTATAGTCGTCGACCTTTTCGATATTTGAGATGATATCAGGTAATCCCATGCCAACTGAATAGGGGAATTCTGCAGGGTAAGCTTTGTTAAATTCAAAGTCTGGGTTGGTGAGACGTTTTAATGTAAAAATCAGATCGTCTGCGTTAAAATCGCGACTTGGTGTGAAATAATCGGTTTTACCGAACTTGACGCCTTTTCGAAGATTAAAGGTATAGGTCTTACCATCTTCGCTAATATCCCAGCTTTCAGCGAGTCCTGGCTGAATTTCAGTCCCATCTCTTTTAAACTGTACCAAACCGTTATAGATAGGATAAGCACTCGCATCAAAATCGGTGCCGGCGGTGTACTGTGCGGGATCGAAACCAGCTGGGCTGCCTTCTGAACAATAAAGTAGGGTTTTAGCGGCTTTTGCATCTGAGCTGGCAGCAGACTCGTCAGTGGTTTTATTGTCGCCACTACAAGCACTCATACCCAAGATAAGCGTTGTCAACAGCGTCAGTTTAAAGAATGATTTTTGCATTATTACGTCCCATGTAATGATAGGTAGTTGCTTATAAATTGCTATGCCTGTCTGAGGAATTAGCAAACTTTCAACTGCTTTTGGTATATTTATTTTGAAGATATGTTTTTTACAAAAAGATACATATATAAAGTTGAGAAAGATTTAATTTATATAATGTAGAACATATCGTTATAAATAAGTCGTTTGAATATACTCTCATAAATAGCGATAATGCAAGAAATCTTTGAAATAATTTAATAAAAAAGACGATTTCTATTATTTTAGAGAGCTAATACACCCAAAAAAGGTAACTTTTACGAATTTTGACAGTAAAATTCATAATAAAAAGTTATTAATATGCATGTATATTAATAAATTAGTTACTTTTCGGATACAAATATTTTTATTGTTGTGATGATAGACAAATGTATAAATGACAATGATTTGTAAAAATCAGTGGATTATTGAGCAGCTGCTGACTATTTGGTGCGGTAGCTATTAGATGCTGTGGTTATTAGGTGCTGCTATGATTTGTTTTTATTAAATCAGCCAGTTTTTCCCCAATATCATAGGACAAGCTAAGACTGTCATATGGGGTACATTATTTAAGATTAATGCTACCTAGTTTTGCGTCAAACGTCCTTATATCGTACAGATTTCTGAGCGTACGATAAAGCGTTTGCCTTCAGGGATTTCTAACGAAAAACTCGCACCGCGACCATTGACGACATCAATGGTCAAATCGGTATGCTGCCATAGATTGTATTGTGCGCGTCCCATATAAAATGGACAGCCAACAAGCTCACCAACCAGCACATCCTGACCGCCTACCTTAAACTCTCCTAATGGATAGCACATCGGCGAGCTACCATCACAGCAGCCACCTGACTGATGAAACATCAGTTTTCCATGCTTGGACTTTAGTAGCTCAATTAACGCTTTACAAGATTCTGTTGCTGCCAGTTTCATATCGTACTCCTTCTTATGGCCCATCCATGGTTTATATAATTGCTCTCTAGTATCAGTATGCCACAGTCAAATCAAAAAGGTCGCATCATCTTCAGACACATCACAACTGGCATATGACTAAAAAGATACGACCTTCGGCTGATAATTGACAGTTGGAATAACTATGTAATAAGCTTATAACACTGTCATTTTACTATCCGTTATTGATTATAGTCGATGACGATACGACCTTCGATTTTGCCATTACGCATCCGCTCAAAAATATCATTGATGTTCTCTAACGGCTCAGCTTTGACGGTCGCTTTGACTTTGCCAGCCGCTGCCATATCTAGCGACTCTTGTAAGTCAAGACGTGTGCCAACGATAGAGCCGCGTATGGTGATACCATTGAGTACAGTATCAAAGATTGACACCGGGAAGTCGCCAGTGGGGAGCCCGTTACATACTAAAGTACCACCGCGACGTAACATGCTTAAGGCTTGATCAAAAGCTTTTGATGATACTGCAGTGACTAACACGCCATGAGCGCCACCGATTTTTTCTTGTAGCAACTCGCCTGGGTCTGTATTTTTGGCATTTACCGTCACTGTTGCCCCCAGCTTTTTGGCGAATTCAAGTTTTTCGTCATCAATATCAACAGCAGCAACATTGAGCCCCATGGCAATGGCATATTGTACAGCCATGTGACCAAGGCCGCCGATACCTGAAATAACAACCCAGTCGCCTGGCTTGGTGTCGGTCATTTTAAGACCTTTATATACCGTGACGCCCGCACATAAAACAGGGGCAATCTCAATGGAGTCGACACTCTCAGGAATAATGCCAACATAGTTGGCATCTGCAAGGACGTATTCTGCAAAGCTACCGTTCACTGAGTAACCAGAGTTTTCTTGCTTTTTACATAAGGTTTCCCAGCCACCCAAGCAATGCGTACAGTGACCACAAGCAGAGTATAGCCATGGCACACCAACTCGGTCACCTGCTTTGACATGAGTTACGCCGTCACCGACCGCCGTGATCACGCCAACACCTTCATGACCTGGGATAAATGGCGGGCTTGGCTTAACAGGCCAGTCCCCCTCAACTGCATGTAAATCAGTATGACAGACGCCTGAGGCGTGCATTTTGACAACTATTTGCCCAGCACCTGCGGTTGGAATGTCGACTTCTTCGATTTTTAAGTCTTGACCGAACTCATGTAATACAGCGGCTTTCATTTTGTTAGTCATAATAAGCTCTCTTTTATGGGTGATTGATAAATGTTGATATAAAAAGTTGTTGCGATATTGCGTTCAAAACATGCAAACACCTTATTTTGAACGCAAGACTGTTACAAATTTTTCCTGCTGTGCGCCTAAGCGCATTAGAGGATATAAAAATTCGTCTCAGTTTTTTTATTTAGATCGTTTTAGCGAGCGGGCTATGTAACACTTGTGATAACCCGCTCCATGATTAGCAATGATGGTTTAGAAGAAGCCCATTTTTTTAGGGCTGTACGATACCAGCATGTTTTTGGTTTGCTGATAGTGGTCGAGCATCATTAAATGGTTTTCACGTCCGATACCAGATTGTTTGTAACCACCGAACGCCGAATGTGATGGATAAATATGATAGCAGTTGGTCCATACGCGGCCTGCTTGGATACCACGTCCGAAGCGATATGCCTTGTGTACACTACGGGTCCATACACCAGCGCCTAAACCATACAAGGTGTCATTGGCAATCTGCATGGCTTCGTCATCGTCTTTAAAAGTAGTCACGGCAAGGACAGGTCCAAAGATCTCTTCTTGGAACACGCGCATGTCGTTGGTGCCCTCAAAGATCGTTGGCTTGACGTAGTAACCGTCTGTCAAGTCGCCATCGTGCTTAGCTTGCTCTCCGCCGACGAGCACTTTTGCGCCTTCTTTTTTACCGATGTCGAGATAAGATAAAATTTTCTCTAGTTGGTCTGAGCTGGCTTGCGCGCCAATCATGGTGTCGGTATCGAGTGGGTTGCCCATTTTGATGGCCTCGACACGGGCGATACAGCGTTTGATAAACTCATCATAGATGCTCTCATGAACGAGTGCCCGCGATGGACAGGTGCAGATTTCACCTTGGTTCAGTGCAAACATCACTAGACCTTCGACCGCTTTGTCCAAGAAGTCATCGTCCTCATCCATAACATCGGCAAAGAAGATGTTAGGGCTTTTGCCACCAAGCTCTAACGTCACTGGAATGATGTTTTCGCTCGCGTACTGCATAATGAGGCGGCCAGTGGTAGTCTCACCTGTAAAGGCAACTTTATTGATGCGCGGATTTGACGCAAGTGGCTTACCCGCTTCGACCCCAAAGCCATTGACGACGTTCAGTACACCCTTTGGTAAAATATCAGCGATGCCGATGGTCTCTAACATGAACAGAATAGAAACTGGCGTTTGTTCGGCTGGCTTTAGAACGACACAGTTACCAGCAGCAAGGGCAGGTGCTAGCTTCCATACGGCCATTAGGATAGGAAAGTTCCAAGGAATGATTTGACCGACGACACCAAGTGGCTCATGAAAATGATAAGCCACAGTGTCTTCGTCAATCTGACTGATACCGCCTTCTTGTGCGCGAATGGCGCTGGCAAAATAACGGAAGTGATCAATGGCTAGAGGGATGTCGGCTGCGAGTGTCTCACGAACAGGCTTGCCGTTTTCGTAACATTCGGCAATCGCAATCGCTTCTAGGTTGGCTTCCATGCTGTCAGCAATTTTGAGTAACAAGTTGGCACGTTCAGTAACACTAGTCTTGCCCCAAGCATCTTTGGCAGCATGTGCGGCATCTAGTGCTTTTTCAATATCGGCAGGTTTTGAGCGGGCGACTTGGCAAATAGTTTTACCATCGATGGGGCTTGTGTTATCAAAATACTCTCCATCGATAGGAGCGGTCCACTCACCATTAATAAAGTTATCGTATTTTTCGCGGAACTGAACAGGGCTACCTTCCGTATTGGGATTTGCATACAGCATGAAACACTCCTTGTTGTGTTGTTTGTTTTATCGGATAATACAGGCGCAATTTTATCTATCCTAATATCTGTTATCGCAAAACAATATCAGTTGATGTTGTGATTGATTAACATCAATTGCTCTCTGTACACGTTCCATACTACTCGGCTTCTGCTGATAATCATACTAAAATTTTATAATGACTGATGAGTGAATGTATAACTTTAAGATTTGTTTTTTAGTGAAAAATAATATCGCTGTAATACTTTAACGGTATAGTAATAATAAGAATATCTTTAACGATTTTATTACTGGATAAGTCAAAAGATAACATATTGGTTTTTTATGAGTGTATAGAATAAAGTGCTTCTATAAAACATAATTAATAGACAATTGTTATTAATTATATTGGCGATAGTTTTAAATTGTTTGAGCTTAAAATCCCTGCCGTTCGGGTATGAACCGTTGCACTACTCTGTCAGTTGTCATGACTGTGTTGTTACTCTCTTTTTATACTAATAGTTGGTTTGAATCTATGCGTCAATCTTCTGCTCTTGATATCTTAAAAACAGGTCAAAACGTCTTTTTGACTGGCTCGGCAGGCTCAGGTAAGACGTATACCCTCAATCAATACATCGATTATCTACGCGCTCGCCGGGTACCTGTTGCGGTGACGGCCAGTACCGGTATTGCCGCCACGCATATGAATGGCACAACGATTCATAGTTGGTCAGGCATCGGTATCAAAGATGAGCTGAGCGACCGAGATTTGACCAATTTGTCACGCAAACAGTTCTTGGCAGACAGACTAAAAGACACGGCTGTGTTGGTCATCGATGAGATATCAATGCTACATGCCAAGCAGCTCAACTTGGTTAGCCAAGTGCTCAAGCATATTCGCAAAAACGACAAAGCCTTTGGTGGCATCCAAGTCGTGGTCGCAGGAGATTTTTTTCAGTTACCGCCGATTGGCAGTAAAGGGGAGACGAATCGTGAAAAATTCGCCTTTATGTCTGAAGCGTGGCTCGATGCCAAATTCCATATTTGCTATTTATCAGAGCAGCATCGTCAAGTCAGTGAAGCGGCAAATGGCGGGCTTGATTTGGATGATATTCTCAACCAAATCCGTCGTCAGGAAGTGACCTTTGAGGCGATTGCCGCCTTAGAAAACACGTACGATCAAAGCGTCGATATCAAGCGTACGCGTCTGTATACCCACAATCTCAACGTCAATAAAATCAATGACAAAGAACTTGCGTCTCTAGATGGCGAGATGATGCGTTTTGAGGCGACGGCGACAGGCGATAGTAAGCTGGTTGAGACGCTAAAAAAGACCGTGCGTACCCAAGACGAGCTGATTCTAAAAGTCGGCGCTAAGGTAATGTTTATCAAAAACAATGCCGAGCTTGGTGTCTCTAACGGAACGATGGGCGAGTTAATTGGATTTGCTGCTGTCAAAATAGACGATAAGGAAAGTAGTGACGCGTTAATCGAAGACGATAGCAGCGATGACGTTGATGAGGATGCTGCTGGCGAAAAAATGACAAAAGGTAAAAAGTCCGCTGCTAAGAAAGATAAAGAAAAGCCAAAGTCGAAGAAACCAACGACCCAGAAAATGCCTGTCGTGCGGCTTAATTCAGGACGAGAAGTCATCGCTGAGCCTGAAGAATGGATTATCGAAGATGAAACGGGTGAGGTGCTGGCAAGTTACTTACAAGTACCGCTCTGTCTGGCATGGGCGATTACCATACATAAATCGCAGGGCATGACCCTCGATGCGGCTGAAATCGATTTGTCGCGTACCTTTGAGTTGGGACAAGGTTATGTGGCATTATCACGCCTCAAGTCGCTATCAGGTCTACAGCTGCTGGGTATGAACGACATGAGCTTGCAACTCGATCCATTGGCTCGCGGCGCAGATAAGCGGTTTCTGGTACTGTCTGAAGAGGCGGATGCCAATTATGCGATGCTAGATGAAGAAAGCATGCAGCAGGCACATGAGAAGTTTGTTTTAAAGTCAGGTGGTACGCTCAGTCAATCCGTGATTGACGCCTATGCTGCGCTGCAAAAAAAGCGCCGCGAACAACAGCAAGCGAAAATCGATAAAAAACAGAAGTTAGGCAATCAGGTCTCTGACAAATCAGACAGTACTCTACTTGCGACCAGAGTGTTATTGGAGGAGAGTTTGACCATTGCGGAGATTTCAGAAGCACGTCAATTGTCACAATCGACCATCATGCGCCATATCGGTGAGCTAAAATCACAAGATCCGAGTCTTGCCTGCGATCATCTGCGTCCAAATGATGAGATCATGACAGCGGTTGGCAACGCTTATGTCGCCATCAAAGTTGCCAATAACCCAAACGACTTCAATGATGATGGCAGTATCAAACTGCGTCCGATATTCGATCATCTCAAGCAAAGCATTGACTACAACACCATTCGTTTGGCATTGATTTTTATCACGCCATAGTTTGTTATGACAAGATAGTTTGTTATGACAAGATAGATTTTACGACACTGTCGGTTTTTTGAACAAAAAATATTGAATCAACTGTTAGAGCATGTCTAAAGCGACAACGCCCATTCTTTATATCCCTTTATAGCGATATCTTTTATGCCTGATTTTTCTAGCGCCACTTATCAACTGACCTCTGACCCGTTAGCGGCGACCTATCGTACCACTGGTGAGCACTCACAGCCATTGAGAGTGGCTATTAATGGTTTTGGTCGTATCGGGCGCAATGTACTGCGCGCCTTGCTAGAGCGTTTTGAAGTATTAGGACGTGCAATCCATGTAGTCGCGATTAATGACTTGGCACCAGCAGATATTTTGTTGCATTTATTAAAATTTGATAGCACGCATGGTCGCTTAAGCCGCTTGGGGGTCAGTGCTGATATTATTGAGAGCGGAGCCGATAATGAGCATAAAACTCAGCTCTGTCTCACCAAAAACACTCTGACCTATTGCATCAATATGCTCTCAGAACCCAATCCACAAAACCTACCTTGGCAGTCGCTAGGGGTCGATGTGGTACTAGAGTGCACCGGTCACTTTCGCTCATATGAGCAAGCGATGCTGCACATCCATGCAGGCGCACAGCAGGTGATCATCGGTGCAGCGCCATTCGATGATGTGGATGCTTGTATCGTTATGGGGGTCAATACAGATGCGCTCATGCTTGATTTACCGATTATCTCCAGCGTTTCTTGTACCACGCAAGCACTAGTGCCGCTGATTGACACATTGGATAAAGCGTTCGGCGTCAAGTCCGCTATGATGACAGAGATTCATGCGGTTACCGCCGATCAGACCGTGCTCGATCAAGCGCATCGAGATCCCAGACGGGCGCGTGCTTCTGGCTACAATATTATCCCAACGACCTCGAGTAGTATTGCTGCGACGGAGCGGGTATTGCCAGCGATGGCGGGCAAAATAAATGGACATTCAATACGGGTGCCCACCATCGATGTGGCAGCGATTGATGTGACCTTTGTATTTGATACGCCAGAGGTCAGCGTTGATATTATCCGTGACGCCCTTCAATCTGCCAGTCAGACGCATTTACGTGACATCATGGCTTATACGGATGAGCCGTTGGTCTCTAGTGATTTTATTCATCAAACTGAGTCGCTTATCATAGATGGTCAGCAGCTCATGCAAGTAGGCGAGCAGTACAAGGTTTTTGCGTGGTACGATAATGAATGGGGTTATGCCAACAGACTGCTCGATATGTGCCTGCATCTGGCCTCAAGCAAGCGATAAACCAGTGATTCAAAGGTATTTGCAAATTAATTGAATTTTTTTAGATTAGGGGCTTGCATTATAAAAGGATGTCTATATAATGATGCACCAATGGAGACGTGGCAGAGCGGTTGAATGCACCGGTCTTGAAAACCGGCAAGGGTTCATAGCCCTTCGAGAGTTCGAATCTCTCCGTCTCCGCCAAATGCTAAAAAGCCCCAATCAGTAATGATTGGGGCTTTTTTTTATGGTGTATTTTATAAATACTGGACGACAGGCTCTATAAACCTCATAAAAGATCAAATGATGCGCAGTCCCCCTATTTAGCTAGTGAATTGCCAAACCCAATGCTTTGATCATCTGCCAATATAAGTGTGCCTTCTTTAATCTCGATCGTCATATCCTTCGTGTTTTTAATGGCGCGCATGACATTGATGTCTTCAATACTACTCTCGATGATGATCTTGCCAGATTGTTCTGGCTCGATGGCTGGATCAAATTGTATGAGAGGAACGTTGAAGTCTTTGCCTTGTTTCAGGTTGGCGTCTTTCATGGTTAGTGTGCCTTGAAAACTTTGTATTGCAACGTCTCCATGGTTGGATAGCATAAACTGCATTTTGACTTGGTTTAAGCTATCGCTATCACTGGTCTTAATCGGTAGGAGAGCGACAGGATACGTCTGTGCCGTCGCATTTGCTGTTTGACCTGTCACAATAGGACTTTTTTTGCCTGTTGGATTATTAGGATGCAGCCGCTCGTACTCACGCTGTTGTATGAGGGCCTGCTTGATAGTGGTGCGCGGCATGGCGCCCGATTCATACGCATCGCTAAGCTTCATGCGTAGCATATATCGACTGAGTAGCTGCTGATCGTCGGCAGGTAATTGCTCAAAAGTCTGTCCCAGTTTTTTTTGCCATTGATCAGAGTCAGTCGGTATGGTTTTTTGGTCTGGATCCGTTTGCGGCGACGAGCAACCCGGTGCTATCGCTAGCATGGCGACTGCCATAGTCAGACACAACGTTTTATAAAAATGCTGCTGTAACCCCATCATCGTACCCCTCCTTATACATTTTCATCCTCATATTGAAATTGAGGATGCACCCCAATCATTGCGACTATTTTCTTAATATACCGTGTTTGGGAACGGGTTTTGTTTAGTTATCGCTAACCACAGTCGCAAACGTACGATAAGGTCAAAGAATAAATGCGTGTCGGTATGAGGCAAAAAAGAGTTCAGAGAGCAAGGTTAATCTATAAATTGCAATCTCACCTTTATAATAGCCACAAAAAAGACCAAGCTTGCGTGAGCAGACTTGGTCTTTTTGATAAAAATAGTGACAACGTCTTAGAGTCTCAGTCAATCTCAGCCAGATCGTTATGATTAATACGACTGATGAAGGATATTATTGATCGCTGTCTTGCAATTCAGATAAAGAGTGAGAGATATTGTTGTTATGGGTCACAACGATTGCCTCATCGATGATGCGCTGGCTCACACCGCGCTTACGTAACGTCTCAATAAATACTTCGTCATGAGCGAGCGTATAATCTTGATGGTCACGATCGAGTCCTTGACGAATATAAAGACGGATAAGCCCTTGAATGCGCTTAAAACCCAATTCTGAGCTGGTTGTTTCTAATAGGGCAATCATTTCTTCAGACAACCGAATACTGATCGGGCGCATGATTTTTTGCGGATGATCAGAGAACTTATTTTTTACACGTGCAGGTATCATAATAAACCATTATTTTTAGTGAGTAGGGGTAAAACACTCAAACAAAAACGAACCCAATCAAAACTAATCTTACCATACAACAAAAATGCCAAAAAGAACACCGCTGCCATGCGAATATTATGATCAGTCAATATGAAAACGGCAACAATAAAAAAACCTTCATCAAATAGTGATGAAGGTTTTTAGTATATGGCTCTCCAACCTGGGCTCGAACCAGGGACACACGGATTAACAGTCCGTTGCTCTACCAACTGAGCTATTGGAGAATAAGCTGTCATAACTGCAAGTGTTTCAAGCTTTATAAAACAGTCATTACTTGGCTTGTTCGCGTTATGTGGGGCACATTTTAGCCAAGTCGTTAAAGGCTGTCAACCTTATTCTGAGATAAATTATAAATATTATCGCAATTATTATAAATAGGCGTTTATCCCTTATCAGATAGGACGTTTCAGCGCCTCTGCTCGTTCAATAGGGGCGTAAATAGACCGATTTGCTCACAATGATACGTACGCTTATAAAAATAAAAGACGTTACGTAGAAGAATGCGCAAAAAGCGCACGCGAGTATTTAGATCGTAAGACAAAGCAGGTAATAAAAACAGTTCTATCTTGAAATAAAAGCCATTACGACATGCTTTGACACAATAAAGTTGCAAGACAGCCCTTCACATTGGTAACAGAAATCTATAAAATACCGACCATGTGGTTTCTTTGCTATGTTTTATTAGCAGTTGCTTAAATAAAGGCGGTGCGCAAAAGATGAGTTCTACTACGATTGCCTACGGTTACCTAACCATTGCCATTATATGTGAGGTGGTAGGGACGACATTTTTGGTGAAATCAGAGCAGTTTACCCGTTTAGGGCCGACGCTGATGATGGGGGCGCTGTATGCGCTCTCATTTTATTTATTGGCACAGACACTCAAGGTGATACCGCTAGGCATTGCTTATGCGTTATGGGGCGGGTTGGGCATTGTGCTCACATCGCTTGCAGGTTTGGTGCTATTTAAGCAAACCCTTGATACGGCAGCAGTGGTTGGCATCGCCATGATCGTTGGCGGTGTCGTTGTAATGAATTTATTGTCTAATTCTGTGGTGCATTGATATGAGTGTAGAAATAGAAAATCCTTATAAGCGTAAAAAACAGCCAGAAGTGGTTCGCCGTGCTCTGCTCGATCAAGCGGCACGGATCACGCTTGAGCAAGGGCTATCTAAAGTGACGTTTCAGGCAGTCGCTGATGCGGCAGGCGTGACAAAGGGCGGTGTGATGCATCATTTTGCAACAAAAAATGCCCTTGTGCTTGAAGTGTTCGATGATGCAATGGCGAAATTTGAGGCAGCAGTCGAGGCCGCTATGGCAAAAGATCCTGTGAGTCATGGCGCTTTTACCCGTGCTTATATCGATGCCACCATCAGTCTGGGCGAAAAAGCGCAAAAAGAATACGACAACCAAGCCACCTTATATGTATTGATGCTAGGTGATAGTGAGCTGCGTGAGCTGTGGGCCAAATGGGCCAACACGCAGTTAGAAAAACATGCCGCCACTGACGATACTGAAACCCTATGTATGGCTCGTCTGGTCGCTGATGGGATTTGGCTCTCCGACTTTTCAGGTATCAACATATCAGATAAAAAATCGCTACATGATCGATTGATAAAAATGACGCAACCTGACTTTGACAATCGTTCGGGTCAATAAATATCCGGATTGCTAACCATCCAACTTTAGAATTTTCACAATGACGATATGATTTGGTAAAACGGCGTTTTATTGCCGCTTTTATCAATCCTCCCAAGGAGTATTTATGACAGATATCAACAATTTGACAGACATTATCGATTTAGAACAAGTGCAAACTGCCTATATTAATGGTCGCTACTTAGCGGTCGATGACACGCTCGCCACTTTTGAAGACATCAATCCAGCGACAGGTGAAGTGCTGGCAACCATTCAGCAAACCACCAATGAGCAGATTGATGATGCGGTCAAAGCGGCTCATAAAGGTCAAAAAATCTGGGCGGCGATGACCACCGTTGAGCGTGGTCGTATTCTCTCAAAAGCTGTTGAGATATTACGCGCGCGCAACGATGTGCTCGCATTACTTGAGACCAAAGACACGGGCAAAGCCTACTCTGAGACAAAGTATGTCGATATCGTCACGGGTGCTGATGTGGTTGAGTACTATGCAGGACTTGCGCCCATGATTGAAGGTCGTCAGATTCCACTGCGTGACACGAGCTTTGTCTATACTCGCCGCGAGCCGCTGGGTGTGGTCGCTGGTATTGGCGCATGGAACTATCCGATTCAGATCGCGATGTGGAAAGCCGCACCTGCATTGGCTGCTGGTAATGCGATGATCTTTAAACCATCAGAAGTCACGCCGTTGACTGCCTTAAAACTGGCAGAAATCCTGACAGAAGCGGGACTGCCAGATGGTGTATTCAATGTCGTACAAGGCAACTACGAAGTGGGTCAAGCACTGACCAATCATCCAGATATCGCCAAAGTATCATTCACAGGCGGTGTACCAACGGGCAAAAAGGTCATGTCGAGCGCGGCAAGCTCATCGCTAAAAGATGTGACATTAGAGCTTGGCGGCAAATCACCATTGATCATATTTGATGATGCCGATATCGATACCGCGGCTGACATCGCGATGATGGCCAATTTTTATAGTACCGGTCAGGTATGTACCAACGGCACGCGCGTATTTGTTCCTAAAGCGATGCAAGAAAAGTTTGAGCAAGCTATCTTGACGCGTGTTGAGCGTATCAAGCTGGGCGATCCGATGGATGAGAACATCAACATGGGTCCATTGGTCAGCTTCCCGCATATGGAGCGTGTACTTGGCTATATCGAGCAAGGTAAAGAGGGTGGTGCTCGTCTACTAACGGGCGGCGCACGTATCACGACAGACGCACTGGCAAATGGTGCCTTTGTTGAGCCGACGGTATTTACAGATTGCAGCGATGATATGACCATCGTCCGTGAGGAAATCTTTGGTCCAGTCATGTCGATACTGACCTATGAGACCGAAGAGGAAGTTATCCGCCGCGCTAATGATACCGATTATGGCTTAGCAGCTGGGGTTGTGACTGCGGATCTAAATCGCGCGCATCGTGTCATCGCTCAGATCGAAGCGGGTATTTGCTGGTTAAACACATGGGGTGAGTCAGCGGCGCAGATGCCGGTTGGTGGCTATAAGCACTCAGGTATCGGTCGCGAAAACGGGGTTGAGGCGCTTGAGCACTATACTCAGACCAAATCTATCCAAGTAGAGTTGGGTGCGTTTGAATCGGTCTTTTAACGAGTGGTATTGAGAAAGTGAGCGCAGTTTGGGCCTGATGACGCTGTGCATTTGACCTTGCTGCTACCAACCGATTTATATTTTTCCATATTATGGAGCATGTTATGACATCAACCACCCCTGAGTACGATTATATTATTGTTGGTGCAGGGTCAGCAGGTAATGTGCTGGCCACGCGTCTGACCGAAGACGCCGATATCAACGTGTTATTACTAGAGGCAGGTCGTCCAGATTATCGATTGGATTTTCGTACCCAAATGCCAGCGGCGCTTGCAATGCCGCTGCAAGGGACGACCTATAACTGGGGTTACAAAACAGATCCTGAGCCATATATGAACAACCGTGTCATGGACTGTGGTCGCGGTAAAGGGCTTGGCGGCTCATCGCTTATCAACGGTATGTGCTATATACGTGGCAATGCGCTCGATTATGATGATTGGGCAAAGATAAAAGGTTTGGAAGACTGGACGTATTTGGATTGCCTACCGTATTTTAAAAAGTCAGAAAACCGTGATGTCGGCGAAAATGACTACCACGGTGCGGGCGGCCCTGTTGAGATGACTACCTCAAAGCCAGGCGTCAATCCATTGTTCCAAGCCATGATCGAAGCTGGCGTACAAGCAGGATATCCGCGTACTGAAGACCTAAACGGCTATCAGCAAGAAGGTTTTGGCCCTATGGATCGCTTTGTGACCCCAAATGGTCGCCGCGCATCTACGGCTCGAGGCTATCTAGATCGCGCCAAGCCGCGTGACAATATCACGATTTTGACAGGGGCGCTCACCGATGTGATCTTATTTGATGGCAAGCGTGCCGTCGGGGTCAAGGTCGAGCATGGAGGCCAGACCAAAAAGTTTTACGCATCTCGTGAAGTGGTAGTGTCGTCTGGTGCGATTGCCTCACCGCAGCTATTGCAGCGCTCAGGTATCGGCCCTGGTCAGTGGCTAAAAGACGCTGGCGTGACAGAAATACTAGATTTACCGGGTGTGGGCAATAACTTGCAGGATCATTTAGAGCTGTATATGCAGTACGAATGTAAGCTGCCAGTCTCGATTGCGCCTGCCAATAAATGGTGGAATAAACCTGCCATTGGTGCGGAGTGGTTGTTCAATGGTACAGGCCTTGGGGCCTCCAATCAGTTTGAAGGCGGCGGTTTTATCCGTACGGATGAGACATTCACTCACCCAAATATCCAGTATCATTTCTTACCGCTTGCCGTGCGTTACGATGGTCGTAGTGCCAGTGATTCGCACAGTTTTCAAGCCCATGTCGGTTCATTGCGCTCGCCAAGTCGTGGTCGCGTCAAGCTGACCTCAAAAGACCCCAGTGCGCATCCAAGTATTTTATTTAACTATATGTCACATGAGCAAGATTGGCAGGAGTTCCGCGCGGCGATGCGTATTACGCGTGAGATTATGCATCAACCTGCGCTGGACCCTTATCGCGGTGCTGCCATCTCACCCACCGAAGACTTGGTGACCGATCAGCAGCTAGATGACTATGTGCGCGAGCATGGCGAGACGGCTTACCATCCCTCATGTACCTGTGCGATGGGCGAAGATAATGATTCGGTCGTCAATGGTCAAGGGCTGGTACATGGTATTGATGGCTTACGAGTCGTCGATGCCTCTATCATGCCAAATATCATTAGTGGTAATCTCAACGCCACCACCATTATGCTGGCCGAAAAAATCGTTGATAAAATGAAAGGCGTACAATTGCCGCGCTCTACGGCAGATTATTATGTGGCCAATGGAGCGCCGCTACGCGCTGAGCCAATGCGCGATTATCTCTCAACGGTGTAAATGACAAATCAGCATAAAATATGCTGCTAAATAAAGAACGATATCAGATAACTCCAAAATAATGGCCTTTCAACGTAAAGGCCTTTTTTATCAGCGTCAATATATGAGCGCAATGTATGTCATATATGGGTGTTATTTATCATTTTATTCTCTTTTATTCATTGGTACTGCTTTGTGCGTCATGCGGTTAAGTATACGTTATGTGGTCAAAAGTCATAATACTATGCCGGACAAAGCAATATCGGACACTGTTTAATTTACTTATTTGAGGTCTTTTATGTACAGTTCGCCATCAAAAGAGGTGACGAAACCGTTGAGCTTAAACAAAACTGTGTTTTTAGGTTCGGCTATTATTTCTATTTTATTGATCATCTGGACCATTGCTTTTCCAGATTATAGTGAGACCTTACTGAGTTCAAGTATGGCGTGGGTATCAGATAAGTTTGGCTGGTATTACATGCTAGTGGTTGCCGCTTATAGTATCTTTGCTTTGTTCGTTGGTTTTTCTAAATATGGCGATATTAAGCTGGGTCAAGACCACGAAAAAGCGCAGTTTCCGTTTTTAGCGTGGGCAGCCATGCTGTTTTCAGCGGGTATCGGTATCGATCTGCTATTTTTTGGGGCATCAGAGCCATTGATGCATTATTTAACGCCGCATACGGGCCTAGAGCCTGCGAGCGCCGAGGCCATGCGTCAAGCGCTTGCTCAGACTTTTTTGCATTGGGGTCTGCATGGCTGGGGTATTTATGCACTGATTGGTATGGCACTGGCTTACTTTGCTTACCGCAAAAACATGCCACTTGCGCTACGCTCACCGCTCACGCCAATATTTGGTGAACGCTTGATCAAAGGCTGGCTAGGTGATGGGATTGATACTTTCGGTGTTGTCTGTACGTTGATGGGTATTGCGACGAGCCTAGGTATTGGGGTGCTACAAGCTAATGCTGGCTTGACCCATGTCTTTGGTATTGAATCTAGCAAGATGGTTCAGGCGCTGATCATTGTCGGTGTGGTCGTCGCTGCCGCTGTCTCTGCGATGACAGGTGTTGAAAAAGGCGTACGTCGTCTGTCTGAATTCAATATGTTGTCGTCAATATTGCTATTGCTTGCCATCCTCGTGATGGGTAATACCGTATATTTATTAAACACCTTTACGCAAAATATTGGTCAATATTTCCAAACCATTATCTATAAAACCTTTGATGTTTATGCCTATGACGGTACTGCCGGTGCCGACTGGAAATCAGGTTGGACGATATTTTTCTGGGCATGGTGGGTGGCTTGGGCACCGTTTGTTGGTCTGTTTATCGCGCGTATCAGCCGTGGCCGTACGCTACGTGAATTTGTCTTTGGCGTGATGTTCATTCCATTGGGCTTTATTTTTGCATGGTTCTCTATCTTTGGTAACACTGCGATAGATCTGGTCGCCAATGGCGCAACGGCGCTTGGTGAAACTGCCGTCAATGATGCCGCCATGGGCATGTTTGCGCTATTTGAATATTTCCCCTATAGCGAAGTGCTGTCATTTGCAGGTGTAATCATCGGTCTGGTGTTCTTTGTCACCTCTGCGGACTCAGGCGCGTTGGTACTTGCCAACCTAAGCTCAAAAGGCATGACTAATGACACGGATGCACCGGTTTGGTTGCGTTTGTTTTGGGCGGCGGCAACAGGTCTTATCACACTAGGATTATTGTTTGCGGGCGGTTTTGCCTCATTACAATCCGTCTCTGTGATTGCAGGCTTGCCGTTCTCTTTGATTCTAGTGCTCTATATGATGTCCATGTGGAAGTCACTGAAAGAAGAGGGCAATAAGCGCAAAGCCAGCACGATTGGTACTGCCAATGTACTTGACAGCGGTAAAGGCTGGAAAGCACGCTTGCAACGCATTGTGAGCTTCCCAGGACACGCGCAGGTCGAAAAATTCTTGAAAACAGTCGTAATGCCAGCGATGACTGAGGTCGAAAAAGAGTTCAAAGCAGGCGGTCTCAAAACCTCTTTAGATGCGCATAATCTTGCCAGTATCGGTGAAGATATCGATGCAGGCATGGGCCAAGACAGTGGTCAGGTCGACGGTCTAAAACTGCGCGTCGGTCATGGTGATGAAGATGACTTTATTTATGAAGTTAACTTGATCAAAGCTGAACGTCCTAACTTTACATTGAATACATCAAACAAGCAGGCAGAGCATTATTATCGTGCTGAGGTGTTCTTAAGTGAAGGCTCGCAAGAGTATGACTTGGTCGGTTATACCAAAGAGCAGGTATTGGTCGATATCTTAAATCAGTACGAGCGTCATTTGCAGTATCTGCATCTAGAGCGTTAATGGCCTAGACCATCGCGCTATCAATCTATATGTACGATAGCCGATAAGTGACCGTCTTTATAAGAAAGTGTTATAAGCAATGACCCCATAAGTTGACTACCGCTTATGGGGTTTTTTTGTGGCAAATAAGGTAAATGGGAAGTAGAACAAGCTAGAGATAACATATAGCCAATATAAGGTAAAATTGAGCAGATACGCAAATAGGTTTTAACACATAGACAAAGGATATCGTTGTGAGCAGATTAAAATACATAGCGCATTACTCAGAGCAGATTCAAACGCAAGCGGCGCAAATGATAAGCGACGGTCGGATGGGTGAGTATTTGGATAAAAAATATCCCACCCAGCACCAAGTGCAAAGTGATAAGGCGCTTTATCACTATGTCAATGAGATAAAAAACCAATACATGCGCAAGATTGGCCCGCTATCAAGCGTCAGCTATAGCAGTAAGTTAAAGGTACTAAAGCATGCGCTAGGTATCCATACTACCCAGTCTCGCGTGCAAGGCAGCAAACTTAAATCACACAATAGCATCACGGTGGCTAGCCTATTTAAGGAAGCGCCGCCAGAGTTTTTACGGATGATTGTGGTACATGAGCTGGCGCATTTTAAAGAACATGATCATAACAAGGCGTTTTATCAACTGTGTTGTCATATGGAACCTGAGTATCATCAGCTCGAATTAGATATGCGTTTATGGTTGCACTGGCAAGAGCAATGATTGGACAGCAATATAAAGTCAAAACATCTCTTTGCCACCGTCTGAAAACGCTCAACGTTATCGCTAACCGTGCTAAGCTTGCCTGTACTAAAAATTTAACTGCCAAAACATAAATTGAGACACAATTTTTTTGTTATCTCACGAAAAATAGAGAAAAAAATGATTAATACCAAAATATACAAAGCCATCTATACCTTAGCCGAAGAATTGCTAGAGGCCGATCGTCGCGGCGACCAAGCAAAATTTGATGCGCTTTATGCAGAACTAAAAGCCATTTGTACCGATAATGAAGGCACTGACAAAGACCACCCAGAGCAGTGGGAGACCCTTGCTGATTTCACAGAGGATTTGGACGAAGCTTTAGTTATCTATGATAAGGCATTGATCAAAGCCACAGCGATCAACTCAAAAGATCACATGGCCTCAATCGCTTTTTCTATGGCGGTGCTACAGCTTGAGACGGGTCAGACTGAAGCGGCTATCCAACATCTACAAAATGCCAAAGTTGCAGCCAACAAAATCGAAGACAAAGAATTTAAGGTTGAGATAGATGAGCTGCTTGCGAAACTGGTGACTGAATGATCGACCTTGTCCAATAGGATAATGGATGAATGACTTACTCAATAAAAATACTCACAAAAACACGTGGCTAGTGCCTATTGCTTGCCTATTAGCAGGGGGTGCGCTTACTGGTATCTCGACCAACTTGGCAAAATATGCTGTCAATATCAGTCTAACACCACTCGCGTTTTTGTTTTGGTCGATCACTGGCGCGGCCATTATTTTACTAATCGTTGCTCTTATCAAACAAGAGATACCGCCTATTAGTGCCCGTAGTATCGAGTATTATTTTGTCGCCGCCTTTGTTAGCGTGGCGGCTGCCAATTTACTGCTCTTTTCGGCCATTCCTCATGTTGGGGCAGGGTTTGTTGCTCTAATTATATCTTTACCCCCACTGCTAACGTATCTTGGCGCACTGATGCTACGTATGGAGCGTTTTTATCTCATTCGTGCGCTTGGCGTAGTGGCGGCGCTTCTTGGCGCAGGGGTGTTGGCTATTCATAAGCTTTCTGCACCAGAGTCTAGTGTCTTCTGGATCTTAGTCGCACTGTGTGGCCCAGTGCTACTCGCCATTGGCAATATCTATCGGACGTTACGCTGGCCTGACAATGCTTCATCTAGTGCGCTTGCACCCGGTATGCTGGTGGCGGCGGCATTGCTGCTAGGTTTGTTTAGCGCGCTCTCTGATTTTTCTGTCGCGATACCTTTGGATGCTTGGCTGCCGCTAGGGTTGATAGCCGTACAAGCGTGGGTGTTTGCTGGTCAGTTTTTCTTATTATTTCTTTTGCAAAAAACAGGTGGCCCTGTATTGCTCAGTTTACTAGGGGCGGTTGGCGCTGTCGTTGGTGTACCGATTGCGATATTTTTGCAGGGAGAGCGTCCACCTGAGGGGTTGTTTTTGGGAGCATCTTTGATAGCTATCGGCGTGGTGCTGGTGACATGGGGCGGCGTAAAAATGGCGACCATAATAACAAAAGAAGAATGAGAGACAGCTTAGCAAGTGGGGGCTTAGTAAGTGGGGAGAGGAGTCAGTACGTCAGTCAGTATTGTATGATATTGCAAGTATTTGATATCTCATCTGAATGACTCTTAGGATCTATATTGATTCAATAATTGGTTACGATTCTCTCAAATCAGTTTTTGTGAATAGGGCAAAAAAGGAGTATAAGTATCGTGGTTATTGTTGTCATGGGTTCAAGCTATGAATGCAGCCGCACGTTATCGATTATTGAATAATGTTACGATTCTGATTAGTGTCATCGCGGTAGCTATTGCCTTATTGGATAGTGGCTTTACGTTGCCCATTTGGCTCCAACAAGTGTTTCATATTTTTTACTTGGTCGTTATTTTGCTCAGCTTTGTGGTGACGGTTGGCCGTTATCTCTACACAAAAAAACCTCGAACGCTCAATAAAGTTGCTATTTTTGATGCTTTTACCAGTATCGCGATTGTCATTTTACTTACCGCGCATTTCACTGATTTGGTGCGTTCTGGATTGGACGCCGCCGTTGATGGTTTTGTCGCGATAAAAATCGCCGTATTTGTGACGTTTATCCGTGAACTCTCTGATCATAATTTCAATCTCAATCGCACCTTTTTGCATCCTGCACAGTTTTTTATTTTAAGTTTCTTAGCCGTTGTGCTGGTTGGTGCTTTGCTCCTAATGATGCCCAATGCGACAACGCAGCCGCTGTCCTTTATTGATGCGCTCTTTACCGCGACCAGTGCGGTTTGTGTGACAGGGCTTATTGTCGTGGATACGGCAACCTATTTTACGACGTTTGGCCAAGTCATTATTATGGGACTGATACAAATCGGCGGCCTAGGTATTTTGACGTTCGTGACGTACTTTAGTTACTTCTTTAAGGGTGGCGTCAGTTACGAGACGCAAGCGAGTATTAGCGAGATGTCTTATATGCGCGGCATGGGTAATGTGGTGTCGACACTTAAGTCTATTTTATATGTGACATTCGCCGTTGAGGCGGTGGCGGCGGTACTCATTTATATCAGCATTTATGATATGCCTGATATGAACTGGTCTGAGCAATTGTTTTTTTCGGTCTTTCATGCGATATCCGCTTTTTGTAATGCTGGGTTTTCTACCTTTAGTGCTGGCATGTATGACGATTCGCTACGTTTTAATTATCCATTGCAGCTTATCATTGCGATGACCTTTATCTTTGGCGGTATGGGCTTCACCATTGTGGTCAATGTACTGCGCTATCTGCGTCATCGCATTGAGCAGCTGATCTATCGCAATGACCGGCACTATATTTATCAGCCTTGGTTGCTGAATATCAACAGCCGTATTACCTTGATTACGACTGGGGCGTTATTGTTGACTGGTCTGGTTGGGGTGATGGTATTTGAATACAATAATGTACTCGCTGACCATACCAGCTTTTTCGGTAAGCTTATCACAGGGTTTTTTACGGCTGCCACGCCGCGAACCGCAGGGTTCAATGTCATTGATATGGGTGAACTGACTTTTCCAACGGTCATGCTAACGATATTTTTGATGTGGATTGGGGCGTCGCCCAACTCAACGGGTGGTGGTATCAAGACCAGTACCTTTGCGATTGCGCTATTAAATACACTGAGTCTAGCCCGTGGGCAAACAAAGATAGAAGTCTTCAAGCGTCAGATTGCGGAGATTTCAGTCCGCCGCGCGTTCTCTATTATGTGGTTGTCATTATTGGTCATCGGTACGGGTGTGACGCTGATTAGTTATGATCAGCCAGAGCTTGATTTGATCAAAGTGGTATTTGAATGTTTCTCAGCTTATAGCACGGTTGGGCTAAGTTTAAACCTGACAGCAGACTTATCGGATTTTAGTAAAGTCGTGGTTTCGGTCATCATGTTTGTTGGACGGGTCAGTATGCTGACGATATTTATTGCGCTACTCAAAAACATGCGCCAACGCAATTATCGCTATCCGACTGAGGAAATCACGATTAACTAACTTGTGATAAATAGACGGTTTTATGTGCAAAAACAGGGAAACATAGAGTAAAAGACACTAAAAAAGGTCATAAAAGTTATGAAATACATCATCGTAGGGTTGGGGAATTTTGGGGCGTCACTGGGAGCAGCATTGACCCGCCAAGGTCACGAAGTGATTGCCATTGACAGCAGCATGCAACGAGTAGAAGCCTATAAGGAGGTCATTTCTCATACGCTCTGTATGGATGCCACGGATGAGTATACCGTGAGCGGATTACCGATTGTCGATACCGACACCGTCATTGTCGCTATTGGAGAGGATCAAGGCGCCAACGTGATGGCAACGGCGCTGTTTAAAACCCTAAAAGCAAAACGTTTGATCAGCCGTAGCATCAATCCGCTGCATAAAAAAGTTTTGCAGGCCATTGGTGTCGATGACATTATTTACCCTGAAAAAGAAGCAGCCAATCGCTGGGCCAAACGACTGTCACTAAGCCATTTTGTTGATTCGTTTGAGTTAAGCGATAACTTTAGTATGGTAGAAATCAAGATTCCAAATGTGTTGATCGGCAAGACGGTTGAGGAGTTGCGGTTGGAGCAAAAATTCAATATCCGATTGCTTAGTACCTTGCGCTATGAGTATTATGAAGACAGCTTTGGTCGTACCCAGACCAAACCTAGCGTGCAAGGTCTGGCCACGCCTGAACAAATATTGCAAGACCGTGATGTATTGGTCATTTATGGCGCAAACAAACACATCAACCATTTCTTACGTAGCGTGGGTGTGAAAATCAAATAACAGCTTGCAATCGCAGTGACATGAAAAGGGACAGGGGAAGTTTATGAATAAGCGCAGTATATCCGTTCTATTGGTCGCTGTTATCGTGTTGCTGTCAGGCTGTGATCCGTCTGCGCAAGATCCGAATGTTCTTCTGTCCGAGCACCAACAAGATCCGATTGAAGCGTTAGAGGTGACATCCGATGTAGATCGCAGTCAGTTCAGTTATAAAGAAACCTTTTATGTACCGATTTATTCTGATATCTATACTGATAGAGACAATCGCAAAGTACTATTGTCAGCGACGCTGAGTGTGCGCAATACCACGCTGAAAAAATCACTGTATATTAATAAAATTGATTATTATGATACGGATGGGGCACTGGTAAAGTCGTATCTAAGCAAACCCATCGAGCTATCAGCGATGGCCACGCTAAACTACATCGTCGAAAAAGAAGAAGATAAAGGCGGGTCGGGTGCTAACTTCATTATCGAGGTCGAAGGTGTCGATGAAACCGTCAGACCAGTTATCGAAGCGGTCATGATTGGGAATTTTAGTAATAAAGGATTTGCCTTTAGTACAGAAGGTACGCCAGTAATACATTAAAGGAATGTATTCAGTGAAGTAATAAATAACAAGGAAAGTTTAATTTAATTCAATTCAATTCAATTCAAGGAAGCGTTATGTCTGCAACCAAAGAAGAAATCAGCGCCTTTATGGCGTTAGAGTTTCCACAAACCAAATGTATCGTCGAAGCAGTCAGTGAAAATGGTGCGACTTTATCACACGAGATTGGCATCGATGAGCTACGTCCTGGTGGCACAGTGTCAGGACCTGTCATGATGGCCGTCGCTGACGTCGCCATCTATGTTGCGATACTTGGGAAAATCGGTATCGTGCCATTGACAGTGACGACGAGTCTGACTATCAATTTTTTGCGTAAACCATCAGCAGATGCACGTATTATCGCTGAATGCACCTTACTCAAAGTAGGGCGAGCCTTGATAGTGGGCGAGGTATCTCTGTATTCAGAAGGCTCAGACGATGTCGTGGCTCATGTCGTCGGCACCTATTCTGTACCGCCTAAGCGTATCTAAAACGCTATGTAAGCGCTTGGGTACGTTATAAGATAGCGAGCGTCTTCTACTCGCTCGGGTCTGAACTTGGTGGAAAATCATGGCGTAGCTGCGCCACATTAGCAGTCGTAACCGTATCCGTGAAGTTATTTAAATCGCTATGCACGTACTGTGTGACGGCTGCTATTTGCGCATCATTCATCATGCTATGAAACGATGGCATCCCGCGCAGACCATTTATTAACACACTAATGATATAGTACTTCGATTGCATTTTACCGTTGTTAGCCAGCGGTGGATAGTAGCCAGCGCCGTATGCACCGTCACCTTTTTGCATATGGCAACCTGCACAAGAGTCGTCATAGAGTTTTTTGAGTCCTGCGCGGTTTTCGGTAGAAGGCACTTTGATGACATTCCATGCCAGCATTAAGCTACGGATATTCAACGGGAAAGGCAGGTGTGTGGTTTTTTTCAGGGGGTTTGTCTACGATAGGGACGGTCTGAAAATAAGCAAATAATGCACTGACATCGTCATCTGTCAGGCCATGATAGGACGGGTAAGGCATCGCAGGATAAATCTGATGATTTGGCGCCCGACCTTTGCGCAAGGCTTTTTTAAAATCGGCCTCAGTATAGTTGCCAATACCATAGCGCGTCGATGGTGTGATATTGGTCGAGTAGATATTGCCAATCGGCGTATCAATCGGCACGCCGCCACTATAGTCTTCACGGTGGCAGGCCATACAGTCGGCGCTGCGCGCCACATAAGCACCGCGGTTGGCAAGCGCACTATTGACTGGGCTGACATTTGGTAGGGTTATTCTGTTAGGCAAAGTGTCCATTGGCAAACTGACCGTCTCTGCTATCGCAGCGGTAGAGAGTACGCCGAAACCGATTGTCGTGGTTAAGCAAAACAACAGCGCTGGCATAACGGCAGAAAGTGGTTTCATAACGTCCTTATAGTGCTGATAAATCATCCTTAATCCCTCATCCTAATATGCCTGCAGTTCGCCAGTCGTGTCTAGCAAAATAACGCAACGTGATAACTATCATTCTAAGTGCTTGAGGTTTCAGTACCAAGCAAGCTAGTGGCTGTGTCGGCATGTTTTTTACTGGCGCTTTTGGCTTTTGCCTTTATCGAATCTTTAAAGAATAGCGTCGCAAGCGCACACGCTATCGTCAGTGATAGCAGCATCGAGACTAAAGTATGACTAAAAAAATGATCGCCAAATAGCATCTTATACAGCCCCATGCTCCAGCCTAAGAGCGTGACTATTTTTAGTATTTGATAACGGTGCTTTTTGAGTGTTGGCAAAAAAGCCAATCCATATAAGGAGAATCCTGCGCTGGCGTGAGCGGCAGGAAAACATTTGGCAGGCGTTGCGGCAACCATGTTTTGCCACAGATTGAGATAAGGCAACTCACCGCCAAAAATTACCAAGTCATTCGGGCAGCTCACATGGGTGACGCCTTTTAATGTGGCAATGGTAGCCGGTACAATCGCTAATACCAGCAGTAGATAGCCGATCTCCCGAATTGGTAAAGGAAGCAGAAATTTATCGAATTTACGGCGATGCTGTGAGGCAAGGTCGGGCAAAGGCTGTCTATATTTTATAATTAACACTGCTATGAGGTAGACCGCCAGTAGGATCAGTAGGGCTTTGGGCAAATCATAAAAGATAAACGCATAAGGCTGCGCGCCTTTTTCTAGTAGCCAGTGTCCATGGCTATAAAAAAGCTCACTGATGCGTATGTCTAACTGACTATGTTCAAACACCAACGTAGCGAGGATGGTCAAACACAGTAATTTTAGCCAGTCCCTAGCCATTGAGTGGTTTTCTAAAGTCATGGATACCTCTGGCAATGTATAGTAAGTAAGAACGTATAATAAATAGGATAGCTTCTAGCGTGATTATTGATCAGTGCCTGTGATAGATGTCTTTATAAAAAGACAGACAACGCCATGAGCCATAAAATTGTTAATAGACATAACGACACGAACTGCGCCGCCGAGCCAACATCTTTTGCGATTTTTGCGAGTGGATGCTTGGCGGTTGATGTGTGATCGACGCAAGCTTCGATACCCGTGTTAATCAGCTCAACAATTAAAGATAAAAAAGACGCGAGCACCAGTGTCATTTTTATACCAAGCGTAAAAGGCATCATAATGACAGCGGCAAGCAGGACAACATTGAGCCACACGACTTGTCGAAAAGCCGCCTCAAATTTGTATGCTGCCTTAAATCCGTCCATTGAATAGCCAGCAGCTTTTATAATTCGGTAAAAGCCCGTTTTGCCTTTTGCGCTTTCTGCAAAGCTATTAGGCGTGAGCGCACTGTGATGTGCTGCCTGCTTGATAGAGCAATGCTCGGCTGACTCGTCTTCAAGATTAATAGGAGTAATTTTATTCATATAGAATTCTTAATGATCCATTAATATCAAGGTGCGCTTTCGGTTTTGCGTGACCAAAAAAACAGTCAAGCAAAGTCGATATAGCCTAAGTATAAGACGAGCGAGATTAAGAAAACGTTAAGAGCGTAAGCAGGAATGAGAATAAAGAATGATTCGGACAAATGGCACAAATGGCATTGCCCGCCAGTTCAGTGGGCAATGGTTAAATAGAAATTGTGGTGATAGTAAGCAAAATACGGTTATTTATAATAAATAATAAAAGTGCTGCCGCCAGACGGATTGGCTTGATGGGTCAGCTGCCAGCCCATATGAGACATGATGCGTTGTACGATACTCAGTCCCAATCCTGAGCCTTCAACCTTGTGATTGATATCATTTTCTGGTGACAAGGCTGTGCCTGTACCCTCGTCTTGATAGTCATGAGTTAGGCGCTCAAAGCGCTCATACAGCAGCGGCATCATCGCCTCAGGAATACCAAGACCAGTATCAGTTACCATGATTTTTTCGTCATCGATAGTGATGGTGACTTCGCCATCATCGGTATACTGAAACGCATTTTTTATCAAATTGCCGAGTGCCATTTTTAATAGCTCAGGACGCACATAGGCGCTATATTCTTGCTCAGCGACTATTTGACACGTGACCGTTTTATAGCGCAGCAAATAGGTCAATCGCTGCACCTCGGCTAAGGCAATGCTATTGATAGAAGTTTGCGGTGCATCTAGCTTTTCAGGGGCGCGCGAAAGTAAGAGCAGGGCGGTGATAATCTCAGAGGTCTCACGGGCGGTAGTGCCAATCCGATTGGTAAACTCGTTCAGATGACTGTCTGCTGGTAATTGCGAGGCTAGCACTTCAAAGGCACCCATGATGATGGTTAAGGGCGTGCGCAGCTCATGGCTGACATCACCAGTAAACAGTTGCTCGCGCTTTAGATACTGCTCAAGTTTATGGTTTTTTTCATCGATAGCTCGCGCCAATACGCCCACCTCAGAGGGCAAGTGCGTGAGTTCCGTTAGGTTGCTATGATCCGTTTCGACGGCTTTTTTTAAATCGAGTAAAGGCTTGATGATTTGTTTGGAGGACAAATGAGAGAATATGGCGGCAATAAGCAAACTTAAAATGACCGCCACTCTTAGTGTATCTGCAAAGATATCTTCTAAATTTTCGAAGATTTCTAGTACAGGGTAGTGGCTCATCACCATCTCAACCCCTTCCAAGTACGTCAAAATATAGGCTTGACCGTCTTGAGTATAGGCGAAAAAATGAAGGTTGCCGTGGGTTTTGCCAGACTCACCGTCTATAGTGACAGACTTCTCTTGCACCGTTGCCGTTGCTGTTGTTTGCAGGTTGGTAGGGGCACTATCGTAGCGATAGATCTTGATGCCTGGATCGGCAGTATAAATAGAGCGATCACCGTACTTTTCTTGGCTGATATCAAGCTGCTGCAACAGCCGACCCTTAACCAATTCTTGTTCTATTCTGCTCTCCGCGTATAGAAAAATACTGACAAAAGCTCCGCATAGCAACAGCGCGAATATAAAGTAGGACAATCGAAACTTATTGGCTATCGAGTCTATATTAAACATAGTAAAGAGGTACTTAATCGAAGGAGGCGGTTGATATAGTGAGCGATGGTAGATCGTATGAGGTGCCATCCATTGAGTCATACTACCGCGTTTTCTGATTTATTGGGATCGATAATTTGATAACCCACACCAGGCACTGTCACTATCATGGTTTTGTCAAAGGGCTTGTCGACCTGCGCCCGCACGCTATGCATATGAGTACGTAGCGCATCACTGCTCGGTATATCTAGACCCCAAACCTTTTCTTCAAGTTCTGTCTTGCTGACGACTCGCGGTGCGGCACTCATTAGGATATGTAATATCTTAAATCCAGTTGGGGTGAGCTTAATCGACCTTCCTTCGCGCATAATAGTATGCTCACTATTATTTAGCGATAGCGCGCCCACAGCGATACTGTGTACAAAATGTTCGTCCTCATGACGACGTATGAGTGCTTTGATACGGCACTCTAGCTCAATCAACGAAAATGGCTTGACCAAATAATCATCAGCACCGCTATCAAAGCCTGCCACTTTATCCAAAATCGTATCGCGAGCAGTGAGCATGAGGACAGGCGTTTTGTCATGCAATTCTTCTCTGAGTTTCTTACACAGCTTGGTGCCATCCATACCTGGTAGCATCACATCGAGCAATATCACATCATAATGATTGCTTGCGGCGAGCGTTAGCCCACTGTAGCCATTATGTGCGTTGTCCAGCTCAAAGCCTTTTGGCTCAAAAAACGCATAAATATTGGCCACGATATCGGGGTTGTCTTCAATAACGAGTATCTTATACATGGTGTTGACCTACAAAATAGTAGCTACCTAAAAGATGGAGCAATATAAAAATGGATTTAGTTATTTACTTTAAAAAAGGTTGGCGCGCCTTTGACCGCATCAGTCGTGATGCCAAAAAAGCTCAGCAACGTCGGCGTAATAAAATCATGTGACACGGGCTGACTGCTCATATTAGAGAGGCTGTCTGCACCGATGTCATTACTGTTTGGTGACCAAATGACTGCGGGCACGTGCTTTTGAGTATCCGGGGCAAACTTATAGGGCAGACCATGCAAGTAAATATTATTTTCACCAAGACTCTCGCCATGATCGCTCATATAAACCATGACTACATCATAATCTTGTTCGTAAGTTTTTAGGGTATCGATCACGTTATCCAAAAAGTAGTCGGTGTACAGAATCGCATTGTCATAGCCATTGATCACAGACTGAGTATCACATTTCGACAGCTCATTGGTCATACAGACAGGTTTGTACGTTTCAAATTCTTTAGGGTAGCGCTGGTAATAAGCGGGGCCATGATTACCCATTTGATGTAATAAAATAAGCGTGTCTTTCGGTGAGCTGCCTGACTTAACCAGTTTATCAAAACCATCAAGCATACCAATATCTCGGCATTCAACATCGCAGTTCGGATTGGTATCAGCCGTTTTGTAGTCCTCAAAAGTGACACGATCAGCCACACCTTTAGAGCTAGAGTTGTTGTCTCGCCACACGACATTGACCCCTTGCTTGCTGAGCGTATCGAGTACGTTTTCATTGTACTTGGCGGTATCGATATCATAATTTTCTCGATTTGCATAACTGAACATGCAGGGCACTGAGTAGGCAGTCGAAGTGCCACAAGAGACGGCCTCTTTAAAACTATAAAGGTTTGATTGCTTTGAGAGTAGTGGCGTGGTATTGCGTGTATAGCCGTTTAAACCAAAGTGATCAGCGCGAGCCGTTTCGCCAACGACGAACACCATGAGCTTGGGTTTTGCAGCGCTGCTGTTTGTAGTGCTACTGGTAGGAGCGACGCGCTTTGCATCTGTCGCATGTAGGGTGAAAGTATCAGGATGGCCCAGCTCATTGACATAGTTTTCGCCAAGTTTGATCGTAGAGTAAATAGGCGTGATTGGGTTGGCATATGAGCGCACCTCTTTATGCTGACGAAAGAAGCTGGCGTACTGGTCACCAAAGGGTAAAAGACACGCCGCGATGACTGCGATAGACAATATCAAGGTGGCTGTCTTTTGTAGAATGCTGCGTTGCCAAGTAAAGCGCTTTAGACGAATTTTGCTAATAATAAATGCCGGTAACACGCCCAGTAACAGCACCTGAATGACCATGCTAGGGGCAAACAATCCCATCGCCTCTGCTTGATCGGTCTCCAGACTATTGATCAGCATGTTGCTGTCAAATATCGTCCCGTAAGCATCGGTAAAATAACCACAGATGGCAGCAGTGATCAGTAGCGCAATCAATATTGGTTTGGCAATCGGACGATAGCAAAGCAGTTGTAATACCAGCCACATCAGTCCAAACAACAAGCCAGTAATAGACAGTATAAAGCCGACGTTTTTGCTAAATGGATAGACATCTAGCACCTGCTCAAAAAAGCCAATATTGGCAGTCGCCACCAAATATAAGGCAACAATGATAATAAGATAACTGAGATTTACCTCATGATTGTAGAGCTTACTCAGATAGCTGTTTTTTTTATTGGCTTTAGGCGCATCGATTTTGGCGGTTTGAGATATTGACATATAAGTACTTCTCAACAGAATGGTAGGAAACGTCATTCCTTACCATAACAAGTGTGCTGTTAAGAAGATGTTAAGGTGGCAGCTTTGAGGCTGATGCTAGTTTGCGAGGTGTTGAGTGGTTTATATAAAATTTTACGGAAAGATTTTATAGATATTCAAATTATTCAGGATTCATGATTGCTTTTAACTCAGACTGATTCTTTATAGTAATAAAACCATAGTGCATATCTATGAATTCCTGTTTTTGCCAAGACTGAATGATTTTATTGATGGTTTGTCGGGTGGTACCGAGCATAAAGCCAAGCTCTTCTTGCGACAAGCGTAAGTCTATTTTGATATCGCCATTCACTTGCTTACCATAAGTACCGATGAATCCCATGAGCATGCTCGCCAGTCGCGCCGATGTATTGAGTGAGGTGGCATCATCAATCCAATCAAAGGCTCTACGAATACGCGCACAAGTGATGAGCGCGAGGTGCTTGTATAAAATTGGATACTGTTGCGCCGTTTGAATCACCACCTTTCTGGGGATAGAAATCAACGTAACCTTATTGATTGTCCACGCATCATGGGTACGAGGATGGTCATCTATGATAGATATCTCGCCAAACCATTCGCCACTAGATAGGTGAGCGAGAGTCATGGCATTGCCGCTAGCGCTCACATTGCAGACTCTAATCGTACCCGACACGACAAAGTGCAGCGCCGCATCATCGTTGTCACCAATCGCATGAATCATTTGGCTTTTTTGATACGTTTTTAGCACAGCGTTATACGCCAGTAGCGCTTGCACATCGGCTGGCAAGTCAGCAAACCATGGGTCGTTATTTAAATGATGATTGATATTCATAAGTGTCATGTTTTTGACAGATTTGGGTTTGAAGAATGGTGTAAAGTAATTATTCGGACTATCTACAACTTTAAAGGACTATACAATGCAAACAGCGATAAAAACGACCACACAAACTGATTCCACATCGAGTGTACACTATAATATGAGCGAACAAGAGTGGCAGATGCGAGTAAATCTTGCCGCTTGTTATCGCTTAGTTGCTTCTTATGGTTGGGATGACCTGGTATTCACTCATATCTCTGCACGCGTACCAGGGACGGAAGATGAGTTTTTAATCAATCCTTATGGCATGCTATTTGAAGAGATCACCGCCTCCAGCCTAGTCAAAGTCAACAAAGCGGGCGAAAAGGTCTCGCCATCAGCGTTCAATGTCAATCCAGCAGGATTTATCATTCATAGTGCCGTACACGAAGCCCGTGATGATGCGCACTGCGTGATTCATCTGCATACCAGCGATGGCGTAGCGGTCTCGGCGCAAGAGCAAGGCCTACTACCCATCTCTCAACAATCATTATTTCCGTTATCTAACTTGGCATATCACGATTACGAGGGCGTTGCGCTTAACCCAGAAGAAAAGGTTCGTTTGGTCGCTGATTTAGGCAAGGCTAACTTCATGATCTTGCGCAATCACGGTCTGCTCACTTGTGCTGACACCGTCGCTGATGCGTTTTTGAATATGTATATTTTACAAAACGCCTGCGAGATTCAAATCAAGGCGCAAAGCGGTGGCAGCGCATTGACGCCGATACCAGCACAAATATTGGCTGGTATTCAAGCGGCATCGAAGCAGGTGACCAGAGGAGCGAATGGTGATATCGCATGGCCTGCCTTATTAAGAAAGCTGCGCCGTACTGACCCATCGTTTGAGGAGTGATGACACACGGGTGGATTTAGATGATTATTACCATCAAGGACATTATATGTATGCATAAGTAAAAGACAATTGGGTGATAATGATGGTTTATCTACCGTTTAGAACCCGCATTCTCTAAAAAAATGAATTCAAAAAACGCAGGGTATCAAAAGATGCGCTGCGTTTTTTTATACATATCTAAAAATCACTCTCGTACACTCTCTTTCCTTCCCCGTTTTTACAAGCCTTTTTCAATAGTCCAACTTTTATTAACCAGTATCTTCTTTGTCATCATATGTTCACAACTCGGCCGTATTCTTATGCCCATTATAAATAGTTGTTGTGTGTCACAGAGATTGATATCCATTAAGCGATTCATTGATAGCAGTTGATGCGTAGATAAAAGGTGTGTGTATGAGCGTTGCTGGCAGGCTTGGTAGTATCTCTACCCGTATGCTGATTATTTTAGCGTTGGCTTTTTTGCTGATTATCCTCATGGTGTACTTGGTCATTGAGACCCAAGGTAAGCCGCGCATTATGGAGATGACATCAGAGACTGTGGTTGAAACAGGCAACGAAGTCATCAACAGTATCATGGTGAGTATCAACCATGTCGATGGGCTGGCAAAAGCAAGCAGTACGATGGCAGGCGGTCTACCTAAAGAGGATGCACTTTACCAAGAAACCTTTGGCAATCTCATGCAACAGATGGATCAAAGAATCGTGGGAGGTGGGGTGTGGTTTGACCCAAATATGTATGCCCAAGGTCAAGAGCGTCAGTCGTTTGTATGGGCGCGCGATGAGTCAGGCATCATGCAGTCAGTGACACGCTATGACCAAGTGAGCCAAACGCCCAATGCTTATTACCGAGACTGGTGGTATATTCCAGCGTTGTACGCCAATCATGATCATTGTGTCTGGAGTCGGGCATACATCGATCCCACGAGCAATCAGCCGATGATGACTTGTACTAAAGCATTGTACAACAGTACTAATCAAGCGTTTGATGGCGTGGTGAGTTTTAACTTATTATTGGACAATCTTGATGCCGCCATGAAGAGGTGGCAAGAGAAAATAGGTGGCTATGTCTTTTTGGTTGACTTGGACAATCGATTTTTGACCTTTCCTGAGCAGTCGCTCGTCACTCAAACCACCGCCAACAATCCACAAGGTGAGATGATGAACGCCAGTCAGTTGGCGACTATCAACCCGAGTTTTGCGCCTATCGCGGACAGTTTGGGTCGCATTAACGATACGCTCATTGATGATGCTACTGCCAAAGATGAAAGCCGTTTTACCTTGGCGGCTCGTAGTATTTTGAGTACGACCAATCTGGGAAAAATAAGTGAGCAAGAGTCTGAGTTGCTCTCAGCGTTGCTGTTGTTAAATATCGATCAAACTTTCAATTTAGTCGACAGCCATCTGGTCGATACCATCGCTGTGCCCAATGATTTTGTCTTACAGCAGCCAGCCACAGCCTTCGTCTTTCGCATGCCATTTACTTACTGGAAAATGGTGATTGTAAAACCCAATAGTGATCTGCTCAGTGTTGCAAATGCTCTATCGAACCAGCTGATTCAAGCCATGCTACTGGGCTTTATCCCTATTTTATTATTAACGGCATGGGTGTTCCGTCAGTATTTTACTCGTCCATTACAACGTATGTCGCTTTTGGTGGCTGAGATGGGCGCTTTGATTGAACAAAAACAATATCAAAAATTGCTCGCACATAAGCTGCCCAGCTCAAGCGTGAGCGAAATTCAAATCATCAGTGAGCAGACCAACCAACTGATTGATCGTGTGGTCGAAAACGAAGGCGCGCTTGCCGAAATCAACGTCCATCTAGAAAAACAAGTTGCTGCCCGTACCCAAGATCTACAGCAAGCGATGGATGAGCTAAAAGCCTCACAAGTACAATTAGTGCGCTCCGAAAAAATGGCAACCTTGGGTCAAATGGTGGCAGGCGTGGCGCACGAGGTCAACACACCACTGGGTTATGTGCGTAGTAATATCGAACTGGTCGGTGATAACTTGACGCGTTTCGATGAGCTGATCAGCCAGACTGACCAGCTATTGCAGGCGCTAAAAGACTCCAATGCTGACCAAGCGCAAGTAGCACAATTGACGGCTCAAACTCTACAATGCTGTGAAGAGATTAAAGAAGATGAAGTCAGTGAGGACTTGGCCGATTTGATCAAAGACAGCTTGTACGGGGTCGATCAGATAGCTGAGTTGGTGGTAAGTTTGCGCGACTTTTCTAGAATTGATGAATCAAAAGTAAAAGACGTCGATATCAATGACTGTATCAATACCTCGCTGGTCATGGCGCGCAACAACCTCAAAACCCTAGATATTACGACCAACCTAGCGACACTACCGCTGACTCAATGTAACCCCTCGCAAATCAATCAAGTGCTACTAAATTTATTCAATAATGCCGCTCAAGCCATAGCGCCTGATCAAAAAGGCGAGTTGCATATCACATCAGCTGTCGATGAGACGCAGTCGCAGGTAGTGGTGCAGGTCACAGATAATGGTATCGGTATCAACGAGCAGGCTTTAGAACGTATCTTTGAGCCGTTTTTTACCACCAAAAAAGCAGGCGATGGGACAGGTTTAGGGCTGGCGATCAGCACGCAAATTATTGAACAGCATGGCGGCAGTATTGCAGCGAGCTCAATCGTCGGCGAGGGTACGACTTTCACCATTATGCTGCCAATACAGTCGAAAACTTATGAGAATAAACCCTCCAAAGCCTTATTTGAAGGTTGAGAGACTTCTCACCACTCACCTAAAGAGAGCCTCATGCAAAAACCAAAAATTGCCTTTATCGATGATGAGCCGCGCATTTTACGCAGTTTAAAGATGCACTTTCGCCAGTCACACGACGTGTTTGTCACCACGGATGCCACTGAGCTTATGAAATATGTCAGCGAGCACGATGTACAAGTGGTCATCAGTGACCAACGTATGCCTGATAAGCAAGGGACGGAAGTCTTGCGTGATATTAAAGAAGCGTCACCCAATACCATTCGTATCTTGTTAACAGGCTACGCCGATCTCAATGCGGTGATTGACTCGGTCAATGACGGAGAGATTTACCGTTATATCACCAAGCCTTGGCAAAATGATGAGCTCAAAAAGATCGTAAATAAAGCCACAGAGATTGCTCAGCAAACGCAAGATATTACCCAAAATATGAAGCAAGGTGATGAATCTCAGAGTTTTATGAATGCTAGTAGCAAAAGGAATATACTGGTATTAGATGATGATGAGAGTATTTATCAAGAAATAAAAAATCAGTTTAAAAGTACTTATACAGTGAGCTGGGCAAGCAACCTCGAGCAGGCTGCGAAGTTATTACAAAAAAAGAAGTTTGGTGTCACCATCACGGATGCGACGCTCAACGAAGAAAATATTACTCCTATTGTCTACGCCCTAAAAAATATCCAGCCCGATCTGATGGTGCTGATGTTGACTGAATTTAAAGACGCTCACATGGTGATTGATCTCATCAATAAAGGGCAGGTATATCGCTGTCTGCCACGTCCTACCAACTTCTCTATCATGAGTATCAGTCTGGACCGCGCGTTTGAGCATCACGAAAGACTGGTACAGCAGCCGATATTAGCAACTCGTCATCATGTTGAAGAAGTACCAGAAGCTGAGACTTTTAATTTTTCTGAAAGATTGAAGGGTTTCTTTGCCAAGTTTAGAGGCTGGCGCATGATGATGTAAGATATTCTGATTAAGATGCTATATCAGGTCAGCATATGATTGAACATTATCTTTAATAAAGAATAAATACCCGTATTTATAAGAATTTGCGTGACATAATTACGGTATCGAGTGATAGGCTTATTAAAACAATACGTTTATGTTTCTTATGATCATTATTAAACCACTAATCACCATTAGTATCAGCAGCATTATTCTAAACTGACGAATACTGATGCCAGCCAAAAAGCGTTTGCCAATGACGTTGCCAATAACGGCACCCAGTCCTAATACAATACCATACACACAGATCTTGACTGTGAGTATGCCAAAAAAGGCGTAGCTGACGACTTGTACAATACCGACAAAAAAAGAATTCGCCGTTTTGGTCGCAATAAGATTCTCTTTTTCTAGACCTGCGTTCATATAAAAAGGGTTAAGAATGGGACCTAGGCCACCCACCAACGTGCTCATAAAGGCAATGAAAAAGCCCACAGGTACAAAACCTACTTTTGGCATGTCAAACGTTTTACTTACTTTACCGAACTTGTATTGGAAAATAGTAGAGACTAGAAATGCACCTACCAATAACTGAATCCAGCCTGCATCCAAACGACTAAAGACCAATGCCGCCAACCACGCTCCTACGATAGCGCTTGGCACATAGTATTTGGTCAATGACCAGTCAATATCATGCCAAAATAAATAGAGCCGTGAGGCATTACTCATAAAGGTAGCCACGTTGATCACAGGCGGCGCAACCGCAGTCCCTATCATCGAAGAAGTGACTGGTATCAGCAGCATCGCACCGCCACCACCAGATATCGTAGAGATAATAAAAGCGATCATACCAGCACTGAATAGTCCTACTAAGTGCCACGTTGGAATGGTTTGCAACAAATTTAAAACAAGGGGCACTATAAAATCCTATTTCATGAGTGACATCAAGTAGTGATGTTTTGCTAATGTTGGACAGCTGACAAAAAAAGTGAGGAGTGTTAAAGGCTTGTTCCTAATAACTATTGAAAGTAGGGTAAAAGTATCTCTAAAAAAACGGTGGCCATACCTGAGTATAACCACCGCCGGAGAGACATTTAGAGACGAACTGACAAAAACTTATGCAGCAGTCTTCTTAAAGCGTTTACGATACGTTTTACGAATGATTGGCATGAATATCATGACCACGACCAGACCCCATAATGATACGGTGATTGGGCTGCTCCACAGGATAGACATCTCACCTTGAGAGATAGAGAGCGCACGACGTAGGTTAGACTCCATAAGCTCACCTAGTACATAGCCTAGGATAAGGGCGGATAGAGGGAAGTGCAGTTTACGTAAGAAATAACCAAAGATACCAAGTCCTACCATGAACACCATATCAAACGTTGTACTGTTGATAGAGTAGACACCAACGAAGCTAATAGCAGCGATTGATGGGATCAAAATATAGTTTGGTACATTCAATAGCTTAGAGAAGAAACCAACCAACGGGATGTTCATGACAAGCAAGATAACGTTACAGATGAACAATGAGGCAATAAGACCCCAAACGATATCTGGCTGCTCAGTAAATAGCTGTGGACCTGGCGTGATATTGTACAACGTCAACGCGCCCATCATAACCGCTGTCGTACCAGAACCTGGGACACCTAAGGTCAACATCGGTACAAATGAGCCACACGCTGATGCGTTATTAGCCGCTTCTGGTGATGCTAGGCCACGAAGATCACCTTCACCAAATTTGCCATCATCACCAGCAATTTTACGTTCACTGGCATAGGTCATTGCACTGGCAATCGTCGCACCTGCACCCGGTAGGATACCAACGAAGAAACCCATTGCACCACTACGCAACATAGCACCGATGGTGAAGAGAAACTCTTTTAGGTTGAATAAGCTACGCTTACCTTGCGCGACTATTTTACCACCCGTACTGGTTCTTTCGAGCAAAATCAAGATTTCACTGACACTAAAGAAACCAATAACGATCGTTGTGAATTGGATACCATCAGATAGATTGACGGAATCGAAAGTATAGCGATAAATACCCGTCACTGCATCGACGCCGACAGTCGCTAGACCTAAGCCAATCAAGGCTGATACTGCGGTCTTAATCGGTTGATCACCGACCAAACCACTCAAGCAGCAAATCGCGAATACCATCAATACAAAGTATTCAGCAGGGCCAAAAGACACCGCCCATTTAGCCAGTAGAGGTGCAAATAGCACCACGCCGATGGTCGCAATCGTCGAGCCAATAAAGGAGGCGACCGCAGAGATGGATAAGGCGATGCCGGCTTTGCCTTGTGTCGCAAGCGGATTACCATCCAAGGAGGTCATCACCGCCGCGGCAGATCCTGGGACGTTTAGTAGAATGGCAGAAATACGACCGCCGTATTCACACCCCAAGTATACAGCTGCTAAAAGGATAAGCGCACTTTCTGGTGGCAGACCAAGGGCAAAAGCAAATGGTAGTAGAATTGCCACACCGTTAATTGGGCCAAGGCCTGGCAACATACCCACAATCGTACCAATAAAAGCACCGATGAGTGCAATCAGTAAGTTTTTGGGCAACATTGCTACGCCGAAACCGTGCATTAAAAAATCAAAAGTTTCCATAATAGCTATCCCATTATTCCTGATAATATTCCAAGTGGCAGAATGACGTCCAAAGCCATGTCAAATAGGACATACAGGGCGATACTGATCACAACTGAAAAGATAAGGCTTTTAACAGGATTGCCGGCAAACAAGAGACCAACCGCAAAACACATCAGGGTGGTTGCAACAACAAAACCTAAAGGCTCAAAAATCAAACTATAGATCAATAATGCACTGACACACAGAACAAGATTTCTAAGCACAACCTTGTTATAGCCTAAATCAATGACTTTGGTAAATCGTGCTGGACGAAAGGCAATAACCAAGGTCAAAAGTGCCATCAGTGAGAAAATTAAAATAGGATAGGGCCGAGGGCCGATAGGATCATAAGCAATGGGAGCAACATAACCAATAGCTAAGTAGACCAAAAATAAGCTAAATAGTCCCATTAATCCGGAGAACGCACGTTCCATCGTCATAGAGGTATTCCTTAAATTTTAAATAAAAAGGTTGAGAGATGTCTCATCTGTCAACCTTCGATAAATACCATGAAGTTTTAGTATTCAATCATTAAGGGGATATGGTCTGGGTAATGCTACTGTGCGGCAGCATCAACAAGACCGTACTCAGCAGACAACTCACGTAGGTCACCAGTACGCTTATAGACATACTGTTCAAGCTCATCGCCAGTCATAGAGAATGGTAGTAACTCTTGCTGTTCACGCAATTCTGCGAATTTTGGATCAGCAAGCATTTTATCAAAGCTTGCTTTCCACCAGTCATAAGCGGCAGGGCTAACGTCTGGACCCATGTAGTAACCACGAACGACAGGCCAAGTCACATCATAGCCTTGCTCTACTGCAGTAGGGATATCAGCCATAGAGCCGCCCAGTCTTTCATCGGCAAATACGGCCAATACACGTAGTTTGCCAGCAGTAGCTTGTGGCATAATCTCAGCAATACCAGCACTCACAACAGTGACATGGTTGCCCATGACTGCTGTAATTGCCTCACCGCCGCCTTCCATCGCAACATAAGTCATGTCGCTAGGGCTGACGCCAACGGCTTTTGCCAAAATGGCCGTTTGCATCCAGTCCTGACCGCCAACACTACCACCGGCAGCAAAACTGATTGCTTTTGGATTTGATTTAAGTTCAGCGACCAACCCTGCTAGATCCTTGATTGGTGAATCTGCATTAACCGCAATGGCACCATAATCGGTACCAACGGCGGCGAGCCATTTCACGTCTTTTTCGGTGAATTTACCAAATTTACCTTGTGATAAGTTCAGGATCGATCCCGTTGAGAACGCGATAATAGCGTCTTCGTTAGCACGGTCATTGGCGACAATTTTGTTATATGCAACAGCACCTACGCCGCCTGGCATATAAGTGACGCGCATTGGGTCTGTCAATATCCCCGTGTCTCTTAGGCCTGACTGAGCAAGCTTACAGGTCAAATCAAAGCCGCCACCTGGTTTTGCTGGAGCAATACATTCTGGACGTGAAGGACCTGCGAATTCATCTGCACCTGCGCTCGCAGTTTCGTTAGCATTGTTACAAGCTGTCAAGGTAAGTACAGATAGACCAAGCGCTAGATAGGATAGTTTTTTCACACGACACTCCTTGTGTGTATTTTTTCAGTAAAAATCAATAAAATTTTGATTAAAAGGAAGAGGCGACTATACAAAAAGTTGGAAGCAGACCAATAATGTTACCAACCTTTACAACCGTAGTCTTTTTGTTCACTTTGCAAAAGTAACAGAATAATTTAGAAATAACAAGAAACATATGTATGTATGTATGAATTTTTTTTAAGTAGTAGTCATAGCCATCTGGCGAGTCGCACAAATAGCTATTTTAATATGAAGTCACAAAGAAACCAGTTTGGATTCTCAGATAAAATTTTATAATACTAATAATAACAAAAGGTTATGGTTTATCATCAATGGGTATAAAAATGATTTTAATTTTAAAGCGGGTGGCTTGATGGTAGGAGCAGGATAGATGAGGTGAGCGACAAAGCTTATGCTGTATTTTGATCACAAAGATCATCTGACAGACATAAAAGTAGACGCATTCGAGGGGTGGTTTGCTGAATGAATACGTCTTTTGTTGTGATCTGTTTGTTATCAGCAATAGAAATTAGAACATCATCTGAATAAACAAAATAGCGATCAAGCCAACGACAATATCCAAAGGCACTGCTTTGAACAATAAAGTATGCAACAGCTTGTTCTTGTCTATATGCACTTGAGCGGCACCCAGTATCAGGCTACCTCCTGAAGAGAAGGGAGAGATGGACGAGCTTTGAGCGCCGATCACGATACAGATAAACAAGAAAAAAGGACTCAAACCAGAAGCCACTGCCAACGCAGGCACCATCGGAAATAGCGTAGGCGCAACAACACCAAGCGTACTGGCAAATATCGACATAATTGCACTAATAATAAACACCAAAAATGGTATCATCCAAATAGGAACGTTGGTACTGAGCCACTCTGTTAGCTCATAAATAACGCCCACTTCCACACCGAGGCTAATCAACATACCTACACCGCAAATCATAATAAGCGTATTCCATGGTATCAACGCAATCACAGTTTTTTCATCACCCAGCTTCAAAAATAAGCTCATCAAAGCAAAGAAAATGGCAATAAAACCAATATCAATTCGAGCGTTCAAAAACTCAATGGCGTCTACATTCGGTACAAGTAGGTTTGAGATGGGCACAACCAATACAATCGTCATCATCATAAAAATCAGCATGATGGATTTTTTTTGTTTGGTGTCAAAAGGCGCTGGAACAACGGTTTGAATGGCGATCTTGCTGGTCTTGGCATTGATAAAGCTATAGCTTCCTAACAAGACAATCGGCATCAAAAAGGTCGCGGCAAATATGCCTAAGCCATACGTAAAGGTATTGTCATTGGCCACACCAGCACCGCTCATAAGCTCTCTGAAAATCACACCGCTCTGTGAAGTGATAAAATTGGCACCTGCCAGCGCCCCGTAATTCACGGATAACGTTGCAATGATGATATTTAAATTGGTTCTTTTAGATAACAATAAAATCATCGGTGCCATCGTGGCAAGAACCGTGTAATAGCCAGCCCCTAACGCTGCTACTGTAGTGGCAGCAAAAAAAATCGCCAGCGGCAAAAACGCTGGAAAATGTCGACACTTGTATATCAAATGCTCACACAATTTTTCTAACGCGCCATTCGCTAAGGAAAAATTATAGAAGAGCGTAACGGCAAAAATTACAAAGAAAATCTTTAGAGGCCACAATTTAATAACCTCGTAAGCGCTTAGCTGCATGCCAAAACAGCCAATCAGATACGCGAACACGATCGCAAACAAGCCGATATTGATTTTAGTGGTGTAACCCAACACAATAGAAATTACTATGGCCGCTATAAGATATAGGGTCATATTCGCTCCTCGGTCTTGACTGTATGACATCTAAATATCTACATACATATATATGTTTTAGATTAAAGAGCATTGTGATAATGTTGACAAACAACTTTCTAAGCCAGCAAATCTTATCAGCTTTTTAAGTGTATATAACTCAATAGAATAATAGCAAAAAAGGAGCCGTTAATTAGGTGAGATTGACCAAAAAATCTAGATAGACTTTAATATCGAAATGATGTGTATAGAGTTTGGTAAGGGCTTAAGATAGAGTGTCAGAGATATTTTATTTCTTATGAACATGATTGGGCTTAGAAAGATTGGGCGTATTAATAAAATCTTCCTATTGTGGTGAAAAAAATTATGGATAATTTTAAAAAATTTAACATGCCACGGTACGAGCAAGTGCGGTGGCATATTCAAACGTTACTGACAGAAAATAAGTGGGATGAAAAAACCCCCTTACCGACAGAACAGGAGTTTGCAGACAAGTACCAAGTATCGGTGGGCACCGTACGCAAAGCGGTCGAAAAACTGGTGGATGATGGCGTTTTGATAAAGCAGCAAGGTCGCGGCACTTTTTTAAAAAGGCCAAACTTTGAGGGCTCGTTATTAAGGTTTTTCAAATACCGCGATAAAGACGCTTCTTATGTCATACCGACTGGCATCATCAAAAAGGTCATGTTGATAGAGCCTGTTGAGGCAATCAATAAAGAATTAAACATTCACGAAAAAGAAAGTTTGATTTATATAGAACGTGTGCGCATTGTCGAAGACAGAGTGATTTTGAGTGAAAGAATTTGGTTACCCGAGACCCGTTACCAAGATTTTATCGGTCTTGAACCTGAAGAATTTGAAAATCTTCTTTATCCTTTTTATTACAAAAAGTGCGGTCAGTTTGTCTCATCTGCCGTAGAAATGCTGTTTTTTATCTCCAATCATATAGACCCTTATCTGGACAATACCGAACAAGAAAACTTGGTGAAAGTATGCCGCGTTGCTAAAAATCTAGAAGGGGATCCTATCGAGTATAGAGAGTCGTATGGATTGGCAGAAAAATTCAGTTATGAGGTCAATATTATTTAACCATTGGCCACTTAACTATTGGCGAGGGCAGTGGTTAAGTTATGCTCAATAAGCTATAAAAAAGGAGCCGATGATTCGGCTCCTTTTTTATATCGGTTTTATTTTTATTTCGAATCTAGAATCTATGAATGACCGATTAAAGAAATGGCCTATTCATCATTGAGCAGCTTACTTGCTGTTAAACGTAATCGTCTGTCCGCCATTACTAGCTGGCGGTGCGATAGTGACTTTGCTCGCAAGTATGTCGCCTTTGGCATTGATTTTGTAGCATTCTTTTGAGCTGCCTTCAGAGGTGCCACCAGCAAGCATGTTGTCTGAGGTTTCGATACAGAACCATGCGGTCTGATTGTTGGCTCGCGTCAGGGACCAGTTTTGGTTATAGGTTCCTATTTTTTTGCGCATGCTGCTATCGCTATAGACATTTTCAGTAATCAATTTGTTTGAGTCGCCCACCGTCGCCATTTTTGGGATAGTGGTTGTTTGGTTTGAGACCGAATATTTGCCTGTGCTGTCTGTAAAACCGTGAAATACCAAAGGGTTCAAGGTGAAGTAATTGATAGCGACTGACTGGTTAGTGATTTGATTGTTCACTTTATTGATCGTGTTGATCTCAGTACCTTGTACCTTTTTATTATTGAAGACCATATTGCCTTTAGGCGTGACTTGAATATCTGCTGAGGCCGTTTGATTGCCGATAGTGGCAACCAAATTTTCACTACGTTGTTTGGTATAGATATTGAGCATGGCAGTCTCAACAGGGTACTCGGTCACTATGTTGTTTGGGTTGGTGTTACCCATCGTTCCACCGCTCGCACAAGCGCTTAAGCCCAGTCCTGCGGCAATACATAATCCTAATGTTTTCATGATTTAATCCCTCAGTCTATTTGGATGAATGCTATTAGTAGCTACTGTAAGTAGCAGTTATTATAAGGAATATCTACTATAATCGAATTTTTTAGCAATGACATCTGCTAACCATCCTAGACCTTCTATTATTACATCACTATAACAACCAGTAATTTTCTAGTGCGTTAAGAATTGCGGGCGACGCTATAGGCGTAACCTGAGTCTTCCATCAATTTGCCAAAAATAGCCCCCAAGATAAACAGCGGAAAATATTTGACAGCAAAGCCGCCAAGACCTTGCATAAAGACTTCAGTATAGATCCCCATCGTTTGGCTGCTCTGCCCACTTAATACCACTGCCAAGATAGCGAGTAGAGGTGCCAAAACTAAGACGCTCACGCCTCGATAGGCAAAATACATTAAGAGGGACAAAGACAACAAAATAGCAAAAATGCTCATGATTTTGATTTCCTTCCATGGAAAAATAGGCAGTGAAATATAATGGTTGCGGCTCATTATTCTTCTTATAAAAAGACAGTTTATAAAAAGGTATTGACCCATCAATGAAAACGATGGGCTGTTTTTGTAATCTTTATTTGGGTGATAGAATTAGGCCCTTAACAGTCCATGCTTTTCATAGTGGTTTTTGGATGATAACTATTGCTCCACGAAAATCTGATAGACGGTTGTTCATAATAGCTATCCTTAGCATGAACTCAATATCACCAGTCCAACGATGAAAAAAAGTGATGAGAAAAATGTAGTGATAGGGCAATCACGTAGAGATAACGGCTTACTTAACTCAAATAAAATGATACATTATGTATCGTCTTAGAATTTAGCAGGGTGGTAAACAAAGGTCAATCAGCATACCTTAAGAGTCACGGCGAAGGCTTAATGAGCTACTTTGGACAGAAAGCCGTCGTCTTTGAAATGAATGAGCTTAATAGATGTAACGCGTGTATTCGAGCATAAGACGTAATATATAAGTGTGGTGATATCAATGATAAGAGAGCTTAAAACCTTCGTCGCCGTTTGCGAGTTAGACAGTTTTGCCGCAGCAGCTCGGCACATCAACTTGACCCAGTCTGCGGTCAGTGCACAAATAAAAACGCTCGAGGACAATTTGGGATTGGCATTATTCACCCGCTCTGCCCGTGCCATTACCCTAAACCCGCAAGGCACGCGCGTATTACCGATCGCCAAAGAGATTTTGGCGCTTTATTCAACAATGCAGCTGTCCTCAGATACCGATATCGCAAGCTATTACGGGCAGCTTAGGATTGGCTCGATAAACTCCGTGCAAGTGGGTATCTTGCCAGAGGCACTAAAGGCGATTACGTTACTTGCCCCCTTAATGCAGACAGAAATTGTCCCCGGGCGTGCCGTAGAGTTATTTGAGAAACTAGAAGTCGGGGAGATAGATGCGGCGATTACCATACAGCCAGCATTTGCCTTGCCAAAAGATATTGTGACGCAGTCCATTATGACCGAGCCTTATGTGCTCATTAGCCCTAAAAAATGGCCCTTTCATAGCCTCAGACAAACGCTCGAGCAGCATCCTTTTATTCATTACACCTTACAGTCTTCAGCGGGTGCAAAGATAAACAAGTTCTTTAAACAACAGGACATCAAGGTAAATACGATCATGGAGATCAATGATCTTGATGCTATCGTTCGGATGGTGGAGTCGGGTTTAGGCGTGGCGTTGATTCCGTATGCAGGACTATGGATTAGAAGTACGCCGCCCGTACAAATTCATTATTTAGGAGATAACAGTTTGGTGCGCGAGGTTGTACTGGCATATCGTTATACCGATCGTCAGCAGCCACAAATCAATGCCTTAAAGCAAGCATTGGGACTGTAAGTGAGTCAGGAGTCTTATCAACCCTAGCTTTTCTCACTGAGGCTAAGTGTTTGCTTGTACCGCTTATAATTAGCAATCAATCTATTTTTTCAATCAATAAGCTTTCTCATAAAATCTTTCTCATAAAATCCTTCCTATCACATAAATATTTTCCAAAAACCTAACTTAAGAGCGCACATTCTTTTTTATAGAACAACCTTATCTGTCATATTTTTTATTAAGCAGCAAAATTTTTGGGGCTGAGAGCGAAATATTTGCGTTTTTCTTGTGCTAAATTCTCGGTTACGATGGCGCTAATCTTTAGTAGCACTAAGACAATGCACCTAAATAATTAAGTATTGTACCTCTACTGCTTCAACCTTCCATACTTTAAGAAGCCATAAAAATATGACACATACAGATAACCTTATCGATAATAAAGCCCATACTCGTATTGAAAAAGACTTACTCGGTGAGCAAGCCGTTCCTGCAACCGCACTATACGGAATCCAAACCCAACGCGCCGCGCAAAATTTTGACATTACCGGCGTGTCAATCAGCCATTTTCCTGATTTAATCAAAGCACTGGCAATGGTGAAAGCCGCCGCTGCAAAAGCCAATTATCAGCACGGTCTACTCAGTGAAGAGAAGCTCAGCGCCATCACTGATGCGTGTACCGATCTGATACAAGGCGAGCATCATGAGCAGTTTATTGTTGATCTCATCCAAGGCGGAGCGGGCACGTCAACCAACATGAATGCCAATGAAGTGATTGCCAATATTGGCTTAAAAAAGATGGGGTTTGAGTATGGTCAGTATAGTCATCTCCATCCCAACAATGACGTTAATCGCTCTCAGTCGACCAATGATGTCTATCCGAGCGCGGCACGTTTGGCGATGGTATTTGCGGCAAAACCACTGCAAGAAGCCATTATCAAGCTACAAAACAGCTTAGCTATCAAAGGCAAAGAATTTAGCAGCATTCTAAAAATGGGTCGTACTCAATTGCAAGACGCAGTACCGATGACGTTGGGGCAAGAGTTTAACGCCTTCGCCAGTGATCTAGGCAGTGAAACGGCGCGAATCGAAGATGCTTGTTTACAGTTATGTGAGTTGAACTTGGGCGGTACGGCGATTGGTACGGGCATCAATGCGCCCAAAGGTTATGCTCGCTTAGCGATTAGTGAGCTTGCGACGATCAGTGGTCTGCCAGTGACGCTCTCTGAAGATTTGATCGCCGCTAGTGCCGATATGGGCGCGTTTATTACGTTTTCGAGTGCGCTCAAACGCCTAGCTATTAAGCTGTCTAAATTGAGCAACGATTTACGTCTACTGTCGAGTGGACCGCGTACGGGCTTGGGCGAGATTAATTTGCCAGCGATGCAACCTGGCTCGTCTATTATGCCGGGTAAAGTCAACCCTGTGATTCCTGAGGCCATGACCCAAGCTGCGTTTCAGGTGATGGGTACAGATATGACGATTACCATGGCGGCAGAAGCAGGGCAACTGCAGCTCAATGCAATGGAGCCGCTGATTGTTTATAACCTACTAAACAATGCGCGCCTGTTACAGAAGTCGATTCGTATGCTCGATGAGCGCTGTATTCAAGGCATAACCGCCAATAAAGCTCGCTGTGCGCAGCATGTCGAAAACAGTATCGGTATCGTGACAGCACTGGTACCACATATCGGTTATGAAAACGCCAGCCGTATCGCAGGAGATGCACTGCTGAGTGGGTCAGGCGTGGCGGAGCTGGTCAAACAAGAAAAGCTGCTCAGTGATGAGGAACTTGCAGCGATTTTATCACCTGATACGATGGTCAGTAGTATATAGATTTGTGCACATAAACTGGATTGAACAAAGCAAAAAAGAGCGATATCTATCAACGGATATCGCCCTTATTCTTTTAAAGTGTCTTATCTTCATCGTTTTGATCACTATGACAGCGATGTGATGAAATTAGACAATTACTATCGCTTAGACCCTCGACCTTTTGAGGGACGTCTGTCGTTTGTAGTAGGTTTACCATTGCCTGCAGCATTCTTGCCACGACTGGACGGACGCCCATCTCTACCTTTAGAACCTGCTGGCTTTCTGGCATCATCCTTGGCGTACTTATTGCGCCCCTTTGCAGTACCTGCTGATTTTGCAGAGGGTTTTGACTTTGAGTGAGCGTCAGTACGCGGTTTTTTTCGTGGTGCATTGCGCGATTTTTTGCCCGAATGATTGTCTTGCGACGAGGATTTTTCTACCGCCTTTAGCAGGGTCGATAGCTCTGTTGGTGTCAGGTCTCGCCAGTCGCCGACAGGAAGCCCCTTAAGGCTTACATTCATAATCCGCGTACGCTCAAGCTTGACGACCTCATAGCCAAAATGCTCACACATACGGCGGATTTGACGGTTCAAACCTTGAATGAGCGTGATGTTAAAGACGTTGGGTGCCACCTTAGTCACGGGACATTTTTTTGTCATCTTGCCCAGCATTGGCACGCCACTCGCCATACCTTCAATAAAGCTATCCGTGATCGGCTTATTCACCGTCACCAGATACTCTTTTTCGTGGTTATTGCCAGCACGCAATACTTTATTAACCAGATCGCCATTGTTGGTCAAAAAGATCAATCCTTGAGAGTCTTTGTCCAAACGGCCAATCGGGAAAATACGTACCGAGTGTCTCACAAAATCGACAATGTTGTTTTTCTCAGAGCTTTCCGTGGTGCTGACAATGCCGACTGGCTTATTCAAGGCAATAAAAATAAAATCATCAGGCTCGCGTGGCTCAATCAGCTGTCCGTTGACTTTTACTACGTCTCCAGCAGCCACTTGATCACCCACCGATGCACGCTTGCCATTGATGTATACATTACCTTGTTCAACAAAGCGGTCAGCATCGCGTCTGGAACAAATCCCACTTTCGCTGATGTATTTATTGAGACGAGTCGAGGAATTGTTATACATAAAGCACCGTTTTACCTGATAAAAAGCTTTTTTGCTAAGAAAAAAGCCTAAATTGAATGGTTCAGTCGTCTTGTCATTAAAGCAGCGACTTGCGTTTTTACAGTTTAACGCTTACGTTCTGTAAAGCACTTTGACCACATGCCAGCCAAATTTGGTTTTTACCAAATGAGGGGTAAAAAGCTCACCGTTGAAGCAGATTTTATCAAAAGGTCCTACCATTTGGCCTTTTTTGAACTCACCTAAATGACCGCCTTTTTTGCCTGATGGACAGGTTGAGTATCGTTTGGCCAGCACATCAAATGCTGCGCCTTTTTTGAGCTTGGCAATAATATCTTCTGCCAACTCTTTTTGTTTAACTAAAATGTGCAATGCGCTAGCGGTACGAGCCATCGTATAAACCTTTCATAGAGTATCAATTATCGGGTCATTATATCATTACCTATCTTATTTTAGCTTAGTTACTAACCTTTGTGGTTCAAAGGTTATCTAAGGCAAGATTTAAGCCAATTTCTTATATTCGAGGCCCGTGTTTTCTCTTTAATATCTCTTCTTTACAAGATAAAGAGGTTAAAGCTGATGCCAATCCTCAATCGCCTTGTGTCCAATTTCTAGTCCCACATCATAGCTATAGCGGATTTTGGCTTTATTTTTGGATAATCGACTCGCCATGTTTTTTAAGTCGGGTGGACAAATCTCTAAAATTTTCTGTGATGATGGCGTCTGTAAAAATTGTACCGAGTCATTATAGCGTTGGGTTCGCGTCAACAAGCTTTGGGCAAAACCATGTCGTTGCTTAGTATAATATTTAGCCAATAGCTGATCAGCTTTACTGCTTGCTTTAGCGTAGTTTTGCGGGCGAGTACGTATGACCATGAGCTTATCAATACTCTCTTGCCCAGCCGTCCACTGTACGGGCAAAGCATCTGCCACACCACCATCAAAATAAGGCTCACCAAATATCTCGACCGCTTGGCGGGTCAGCACTGGGATAGAGCTTGATGCCCTTAATCCATCCAAAATATTGTCTTTAGCCGCTTTGATGTAGGTTGCCTGTCCTGAAATAGCATGTGTTAACACCATGTAAAATTCAGCATGATTGGCAAATAACTGTGCCTGATCCAGTGGGTATTCTTGCTCCACCATATCCCACATCCACTTTAGATCCAGTAAGTCACCGCCCCTAAGGAAACGGCCATAATGAATAAATTCAGATCGAAGGGAATGATCCAAGTAAATATGTAGGGTGCGGCCTTGTTGTGCGGCCAAATAGTTAGCAACGTTAGTTGAACCTGAAGAGACGCCCACACACAGATCAAAAGGATTGAATTGTTGTTGTAAAAAGGCGTCTAAGACACCACTGCTAAATGCGCCACGCATGCCGCCGCCTTCAACCACCAGTGCTTGTCGATGTTGTTTAACCATTGAAAACCTCGAATGACGCTCGCAAAGTATACCTACAAGTACACAAAACGAGGGGGTAAAAAATGTTTATAAATATAGTCGATACTAGGGAACTATATTTTTAAGCCGTTCTAAACCTATTTCTTGGATATAGACTGTAGTGGTCAACTAATTTTAGACACCTGATAAGAGGTTTTGATTAAAGTAGCGTCTCTCTGTCTCTAATGGTGTTAAAGAGTTGTTGAAGCTGTGCGGTCTCACAGTTTGCTAATAACCCCAGATGTAATCACAGATATCTTGTTTAGCCTCGGTGATATTCTCGTAACCGCCTTTGGGCATCCACTCTGTCTTAAAGCTTCTAAAGAAGCGTTCAGTTGGGGCGTTATCCCAACAATTTTCTTTTCGGCTCATACTTTGAACCATGCCATGACAACTTGCGACTGACTCAGCGAACTGCTTGCTGGTGTAATGCGTGCCTTGATCAGAGTGAAACAGCACTCCATTAGGCTTGGGTCTCGTCTGATACGCCATCTGTAGCGCTTTGGCGATCAAAGTGCTATTGGGAGAGTCTGAGACACTAAAGCCCACCACGCGCCGTGCAAACAGGTCTTGAGCTGACAGCTCATTAGTCCCATGCCCTTCATAAGCTTAGACGCTAAATAACGCGTCAGCGTTATTTCGTGCTTATTGGCTAAAATGGCAACCACAGTGCGAGCACCAGCCGACTGCTTTGAGTCATTGAATATCTGACGTATTAAGGTTTTTAACCTAATGCGTTCTATATCAATCGGCTTAGTCTGTATGCCATAGTAGTAACTGCTTCTGACTACACCAAATAAGTCACATAGCTTGCGTGTGCTCAGTTGTCTGTCTTGCTCTGCTAGTGTTTTAATTAGCTATAGACGTTCAGGCTGTCCGATGCCAGCAGAGCGGAAGCCTTTTTTAATATGTCTTTCTCCATCTTAAGCTGTCTGACTTCTCTCTCAAGCTTTTGAATGTGATGCTGATCACCGGTTAGTGCTAGGCCTTCGGTTGGGGCAATACCTTGTTTCTCTTTTTTATACTTGTGTACCCAGTTGTCTAAGGTGGAAGTACCAATGCCTAGCGACTGGGCAACCTCAGCAGCTTTGCGTTTGTGCTCAACGACTAAGCTAATGGCTTCTAACTTGAATTCTCGGGTGTATTTTTGGCGTTTGGTAGTCATACTAATTATCCTCTTTGGGGTAGTATAACCTCTTAAACATGGGCCAATTTAATTATGCTACTACAAGATCTTGGCGGTCATAAAAGTTGCCCCAACGCTTATAATTATTATCCGTTCTCGACTCAGGGTTATAAGGAATGGCGATGTAGGTTTGAATTTTATTAGTATCCTAAATTAGTTGACCACTACAACTTTTCACTTACAACACGCAACCTTTTTAACACACGTTAATTATAAATCTCGATTTTCAAGGTGCTAATATAATTGAGTAATACTTAACTTAGATAACATAAACCACTGATTCTAATAACTTTCATCTTGTATTATCACAGATTATTGGTTTATCGAGATTTTGCAATCTTTACTTAATTGGAGAAATTATGCGTGCTTTAACTTACCACGGTGCTAAAGATGTGCGAGTGGACAATGTCCCAGAGCCTAAACTGCAAGAAAAAGATGATGTTATTTTACGTGTGACTGCAACTGCAATTTGTGGCTCAGATTTACACTTATATCGTGGCAAAATGCCTGCAACCGAGGAAGGCGATATCTTCGGTCATGAGTTTATGGGTGTGGTTGAAGAAGTAGGCTCTGAAGTCACAGCTGTTAAAAAAGGCGACAGAGTTGTTATTCCTTTTGTTATTGCATGTGGTAACTGCTTTTTCTGTCAGCATGACCTAATGTCCGCTTGTGAGACTACAAATACAGGCCCAGGCGCTGCTATTAATAAAAAAATAATTCCGCCACCGGCTGCTTTATTTGGTTTTAGCCATTTATATGGTGGGATTCCTGGTGGACAAGCAGAATTTGTACGGGTTCCTAAAGGTAATTTTAATCCGTTCAAAGTAAATGGCTCACTGTCAGATGAGAAGGTTTTATTTTTATCAGATATTTTACCAACTGCTTGGCAGGCCGTGACTAATGCCAATATTACTAAAGGTTCAACCGTAGCTATTTATGGTGCGGGTCCTGTGGGGTTGTTATCAGCAGCTTGTGCCAAAATGTTAGGCGCTGAGCAGATCTTCGTGGTAGATCATAATGACTACCGTTTGCAGTATGCCAAAGATACGTACGGGGCTATTCCGGTTAATTTCGATAAAGTAGATGCTGCTGAATTCATCATTGAACAGACCAAAGGACATCGCGGCGTTGACGGCGTTATTGATGCGATTGGCTTTGAAGCCAAAGGCAGTATGCTAGAAACAATAATGACCAATTTGAAAATTGAAGGGTCAAGTGGTGCAGCTTTACGTCAATGTATTGCAGCTGTGCGTCGTGGCGGGGTCGTTAGTGTTCCTGGTGTGTATGCAGGACCCATTCATGGTTTCTTATTTGGTGACGCTTTTGATAAAGGGCTTACTTTCAAAATGGGCCAAACCCATGTACACAAGTATTTACCACAATTATTAGAGTATATTGAAAATGGTGATTTATCACCTGAAGCTATTATTACTCACCGTATGAATTTGTCTGACGCTGCTAAAGGTTATGAAATTTTCGAAAAGCGTGAAGAAGAATGTCGTAAAGTCATTTTAACTCCTTAATTTTTCAAATTTACCCTTAACTTTTAACATTTAAAGGTTAGGTCATAGCTGCTTTAACGAGGTTGTCTTAAATAATGATTATCGCTAAAGCAGCTAGTAAAAAAATCTTTGACTTGCTTTTCTCTGCACACGGCAAAAAAATCATCCCCCAACCGATTTTCATGGGTTTAGGGATTAAAAAAACTAACTAACTGTCTTAGATGGTCTTAAAGCTTAGACGTATAAAGCACAATAAACTTTCTTATATTTATCAGGATCATCTTTATTAGCTACAAACCCTTTGCTAACCAACTTTACCGAGTTAAATGTTTCACCTTCATCATTAGTTATCATAACAATCAAGTTTTGATCCCCAAAACTTTGGAGTTCTTTAATCAGCTCTTTAATTGTCTTAGTTCTATCTTCCCATTGCACTATACCCAAAACATAAAACCTCTAAACGATAATTTAGCTATCATTTGACTTATATTAGTAATTAAACGATAGTAATATCTTGCTATTATCAATGAACATTAATTATTGAGTCTAAGTAATAGAGGTAGCGTTATGACCGTTCGTATTTATGTGAGAGCAAGCACTAAGGATCAAGACGCTAAGAGAGCCTTGTCTGACTTGATTAACTTTAGCCAAAGCTATGATAATAACCATGTGGAGTACATTGAACATTTCAGTGGTACGAAACTTGATAGACCCGCACTTACTCTATTACTCAGTGACGCTGAAGAAGGCGATATTCTGCTGGTTGAAAGCGTGGATAGATTAAGCAGGCTATCTCAAGATGATTTTTCGATTCTAAAGCAGCGTATTAAAGATAAGGGCTTACGATTGGTGGTGGCTGATCTACCAACCACACATACGATGAGTGACGGTATGACAGGTGAGATCCTAAAAGTGATTAACGATATGCTGATCGATTTATTAGCGACCATGGCAAAGCTTGATAATGACAAGCGTAGAGAGCGCATTAAACAAGGATTGGCCAACAGTGGCTATAAACCCACTGGTAAGAAAGCCAATATCGCAAAACACAATCGTATTAGAGCATTGGCCAGTCAAAACAATATGACAAAAGAAGAGATCGCTAAGGCGGTTGGTGTTGGCGTAGCTACCGTTTATCGTGTCTTAAAGCAGGTCAATAGCTGAGGTATTTTAAATATCGACTCAACGTGACCTTTGGTCTTGATTTAAAGGCATCGCAACGTCATAAGAAAATCGTTTTAATGCAATAAGGCTTTATAATAATCATTATATTGCATTCATAACTGTTTTTACGCAAAATGGCTTATCTATAATCGCTTGAGCCACTCATGATGAATACCCCTATCTCAGATCCTATTGGCGCAGCATGGCTTGTCCGTTATGCCAGCATCGAGCTGGTTTCCCCTTTATATGTCAGCAGTAGTATCGGTGGGCGCAGACAAACCTATAAAGACGGTGACGTCATCCATAACGCTTATCAGGAAACGGCGCGTCCACTGGATACTATCATTGCTCACTTACAGTTTCACATGCGTCATGAAGTATTGAGTTTAGAGTTACTGGTTCGTCTGTTTGAGCAGATAGGGGCAAATGACGTACAAGCATGGGTAAACGCTGAGCCGACAGGCAGCTATGCCCGTAGAATGGCTTTCTTATATGAATGGCTTATGGATGAGCGTTTAGAGGTACCGAGTAATATAGGCGGTAACTATGTGGATGCTTTGGATACCAAGAAATTGGTTACTTCAAGTCCTTCGCAGGTTATCAAGAACGCCCGCTGGCGTATCAATGACAACCTAGCAGGAACCCGTCATTTCTGTCCGATGCTGGTGAAAACAGAGGCCTTTACGCAAGCAGCTGCACTCGATATTGCCATGATGGTTGACAAACTTAACGATGAATTTGGGCAAGACTTACTGATGCGCGCCTCCGTATGGATGACACTACGAGAGAGTAAAGCCAGTTTTACTATAGAAGGTGAGGGAAAAGAGTTAAAACGTATTGAACGTTTTGCCGATGTGATGGCACGGCGTACCGGTACCGGTGACATTCCGCTTGATCCTGAATCACTAGCAGAGCTGCAACAAGAGATACTCGGCAGTAAAACGGTTATCCAGCAGTATGGTGTCCGTCAATCACCAGTTTTTGTGTCGCATACTCAGGTGAATGGCTTTAAAGAAATTGTGCATTATATCGCGCCACCGGCTGATGACATTGCTAACAAGCTAGCAGGGTTACAGGTATTTATGGAAAAGACTGAGGGACAGTCAGCACTGATGCGTAGTGCTGTTGTCTCCTTTGCCTTTGTGTATATTCATCCATTAGCGGATGGCAATGGCCGCGTACATCGCTTTTTGATTAATGATGTCCTCAGACGAGACCAAATCATTCATGAGCCGATTATCCTACCTATATCACAAGCCATTGCCGAGCATCCCTCAGACCGTCATGCCTATGATAAAATCTTAGACCGTGTCTCTGTGCCGCTTATGAAGCAAATCCGTGATCATTACAGCTTTGATAAAAAGGCAGTTACCTACCCTGATGGTATTCGCTCAAACTTAACTGTCGAAAACACTCACCTCATTCAACCTGCATGGCGCTTTATGGATCTAACGCCTCACGTTCAGTACTTATCAGGACTCATTGCTCACGTTATTGAAAAAGAGATGCATAACGAGTCACAGTACCTAAGAAAGCATGACTATGCACGATTGGCGATAAAAGAGATTATTGAGATGCCCAACAGCTATGCCGATAGAATCATTCGCAGCATGCTACAAAATAAGGGTGTTAAAAGTAATAAGCTACTGAAGGACTATCCGTTTTTGGCAAATGATGAGGTTTGGGACGATATTTTCTCTGTCGTTGTAGAAACCTTTAAAGATGAAGCAAATGGTTTGAATAGTTAGAACAAATCCTGCTATACGCGGGAAAGTCTGCCTTAGCAATTAAGCTTGAGCTGGTGTTAATATCATCGTTTCGATAATGATTCGTTTATAAAAGATTCGGCTAAAATACTGTAACTTGAAACGTAATCAATATTTTTCTTACTTAAACAGAATATATTAGAGGAACTCTAATAACAGACTGAACCGCCCCGGTATTGTCGGAGACTCAAAAAATAGGAGCTTATAGCTCCCATTTTTTGTTAGCTTTCTAAGTCCCTATGTTAATTTGAAGAATACTTCATCATAATTTCCGAATACAGCTATATTTTTTTGATTTCTACAATATCACTTGATTCAATGAGCGATTGGATATTACCAAATAAACTTTGAATATAATCAGTGGCCATATGGATATCTAAATCCTCCCTGCTACGCCATTCTTCTAAGAAGAAATATCTACTCGAGTCATTTTCGCTAATATAAAGCTCATATTTCAAGCATCCTTCTTCTTGAAGCGTAGGTTCTATTACACTTTTTAAAAGCGCTTCTAACGTCTCTTTTTGATCTGATTTTGCCTTAAAGTTCGCAATTATTGAAATAGTCATTATTTCACCTTGAATTTGTTTTAGGGCTTGTCCCTATTCTAAAAATGGTGATAAAAATGAGATAAATCGCAGGCAAACAAGGAAAATAGCGCAGGTAATATCAAGATATTGGTCAGCTATTTGACACCGTTTGCCAAAGATTTAGCCATTTTTAGCCCATTTAGTCATAAACGCTTGAATTAGGGACACGCCCTAGAAGTTTTCTAGTACAATTTTGCCTTTTGACTTGCCTGATTCAAGTAACTTATGTGCTTTTTCCAAGTTTGCAGCGTTAATTTTGCCTAGATTTTGGTTCAGGGTACTTCTAATTTTTTGCTGGTCAACTAATTGGGCAACCTGTTGCAATAGATCACCTTGCTTTTCAATATCATCGGTTTCATACATTGAACGGGTGAACATCAATTCCCAATGGATAGAAATAGATTTAGTCTTAAACGGCATAATATCAAATGTTTGTGGATCATCGATCAGTCCAAGCTTGGCTTGTGGTGCAATCAGAGAAACTATTTGCTTGATATACGTTTCTGTATGATTTGTAGAGAATACATACTTTGGTTTTGCAATGCCTAGTGCTTCGATTTGTTCGTTTAAATCTTTACTATGATCAATAACATGGTCGGCACCCAGTGATTCCACCCAAGATTTCGTTTCTTCACGTGAAGCTGTTGCTATAACGGTCAGATTTGTTTTTGCTTTTAGGAGTTGGATAGCAATTGATCCTACACCGCCTGCACCACCAATAATTAAAATACTGCCAACTTCTGTTTCTGAAATTTGAAACCGATCAAACAGCATTTCCCATGCCGTTATTGCAGTTAATGGCAATGCTGCTGCTTCTGCATTAGATACTGTAATTGGTTTAAGGCTGATAATTCGTTCATCGACTGCTTGATACTCAGCATTACTACCATCTCGGGTTAAATCGCCAGCATACCAAACAGAATCTCCTACTTTAAACGAAGTAACTTTTGAGCCAACTTCAATAATTTCCCCAACGGCATCCCAACCTAAAATACGATTATTTGCTTCAGACGAATTTTTTCTCACTTTGGTATCAACTGGATTCACAGAGATTGCCTGAACTTTTACCAGTACATCACGCTCCTTAAGCGTAGGTTTCGCTTTTTCAATATCTACCAATGAATTTTTAAAATCATCATGGTTATTTATAACATACGATACGGCTTTCATAGATTTGTCCTCAACTTTAAAAAAATATAGGGCGTGTTGAACATTCGACCATGGCACTGACAGCGACTATTTTTTAGGCGATTCGATGTTAAAAATAATAAGTTTAGTCATTCTAAGCGCTTATTTTTAACGATGAAGCGGCAAAAAAGAGTCCTGTCCC
>NZ_MRYC01000019.1:0-62600 GCF_001921765.1 Psychrobacter sp. C 20.9
CTGCTTTAAATCGCTTTATGATTATGTTTGATGACCGTATCAGCAAGCATTTAATCTAAACGGCAGTTACACAGAATCTGGGATGGGCTCGAACTTTGTTGACAAAACAATATTTAAAAGGACTTTGACGACAACAGATGTCGTTAAAGTTTTAAAAGGCAATAAAAAACCAGACAACCTAAGTTGTCTGGCAATAAATTATTTTCAAAAACCTATCTATCTACAATAAGCTGTCCACCAGAAAAGCTAATACACCCATCACAAAACCAAGAATTTAACCTCCTTGCATAAGGTACATCTGCTGGGACATCTAGTTGATAGGGACGACCACAGTACTCACAGTGTACGTCATCTAAATAAACCTGACATTTTGCAAGCGTAGCGAACAATTCATCAAACTCTATGTTGTGGTCGTAAAAAAGCAGTTCCAAATGCGCTATATAATTGCTGGGCGACACATAGGACCAATATTCATGGCACAAACGCTTTGCTGCATCCTCTAGAGCTGAATCAAAGACGAAGTTCAAACTCATAACATTCTCCTTAGTATCCATAGCCAGTTTGAGGTAGTAGCTCGTAAAGCTCACTCTGTAGCTGACTACACATATCATCAACGACATAGTCAGGATTGACATCTAAGCGCGTCTGAACCCATATGCGCAGCGCCATATGATTATCAAAGCAGCTATCAATACTCAGGAACCTAGCCAAACCAGTACCCGACTGAATACAGAGCTCACAGATAAGGTAGTTAGCAATATTATCTGCACCATTACTGATATAGCCACTAGGTTTAAACGTCGCATGCAGCTTATCGTAATCAATCATTTTCATTGTGAGGCCCCTTATCGGTAGATACTTGAGCAATCTGACTGCGATTGACCAATGCTTCAAATGCACTACCATCCTGCCGAGTCATATTCGGTACGTAACGGCTATACGTGTTGAATAGCATCTTAGTTGTCGCATGTCCCATTTGACTCGCTATCCATTCAGGGCTTTCACCAGCTGCTAACCAAAGTGTGGCCGCAGTATGACGCGTCTGATAAGCATTGCGCTTCTTAAGGCCTAAAATCTTAAGAGTAGGGTGCCAAACACGTTTATTCACGTTGTTGTAATCAAGTGGCTCACCCGTATGCGCGCAAAACACATAGTCAGATCGCTTATAAGTGATGGCCTGCTGTTCCTTCAGAGCATCGTAGACCCAAGGTGACATTTGAATCGCACGGTAAGACTCTTGAGTCTTAGGGGGAACAATTTTGCCTTTGACATAAGCTTGTTTGATTACAATCTCACGTCGGTCAAAGTCAATGTTCTCCCACGTTAGCCCGTCAATCTCACTGGTATGCATACCTGTAAAAAAACGTACTAGATAATAATTGCGATAGTCTGCTCTCACCCCATTAATAAACGTCCAAACCTCACTTAGTGTGAATGGTTGGATATCTGTTTTAGGTTGCTTGAGCGCATTGATATCGTAGTAAGGATTATCAAATTTATAGCGTTTAGCTGCTTCTTTTAGTATCATACCTAAAGGTACCATTATCGAATTGATGCGTGCCGCTGACAGATGTTTGTTAGCTTTTCCGTACGTTACTTTGGCGAGCGATGAACGGAAGGCTAATACATCTGTCTTTTTTATGAGATGAATGGGTTTAGTCCCAAACTTAGCAATCAAGTACATATCAATAATCTCCTTTATTTTGCGCTTATAGGTATCGCGCCATTCAATTTCTTTTTCAGAGAACCATAATTCTGCAAATTGTTCAAAAGAGGGCGTATCGGTATTAATACATTCCTTGCGATCGTTTAACGCTACCATCTGTGCCGCTTTATCACTTTTTGGAAAGTACTTAGCGTAGTTGAACAGTCCTAAGATGATTTCTGCTTCCATCTTCTCGATCACTTTTTCAAGCTTCTTACGATTCGTTGGTGTGTCTGTTAGGTTTGTCGTCTCCCGACAGCGTATACCCATGTAATAAAAATCTACAACCAGCTTGCCGTATCTACTTCTGATACTAGCCATTCTATTTCTCCTTATTGAAGTGCCATGGCATTGACGCTACCGGCAATGCCAGTGCGCATATCTTTTTCAATCTCTTCCCAAATGTACAGAATCTTACGACCACCAAATGGACGTATGTAATGAATACCCTCGATAAGCACACTATCCTTGAGTTCATTGCGGATAGTACGAGGGTTATATTTGATAAGCTCAGAAAGCTCTTGGGTAGTCAGGTAGGTATGTGACATAATATGTTCCTTGTATAAAGTTTAACCATAATGGTACTTTTAAACACCATAGTTGTAATTTACCATAAATTTATAACTATGCAAGTACTTTTTATAATTATAATTGGAGTTTATAGGATGATAGTTAACCATCTTCCAACTTTGTTAGCTGAAAGAAGGCTAAAGGTAGCGGATGCCGTACGAGCAACAGGGGTAAGCAAGACGACATTACATAAAATATATAACGATCAATCATCTAGAATTGATTTCGACACTATAGATAAGCTTTGTGAGTATTTAGAAGTAGAGGTAGGGGATATTTTTGAATATGTAAAAGAGGATAAAGAGAAAAATACTCAGAAATAGGTTTTAGCTTAGAATTTGAAGTAGAGGTCAAAAAGAGGGTTTTAATTTTAATGGTTTTCAAGGGTCGGTCACGTTTTGGTCACGTTTTGGTCACCGTCAATTTTTTAGATGATTTAAATCTAATTGTATAATCATGACTATGAGTCGATGTAGGCAAGTATTTTTCGCTACAGCCCTTATATTACAAGCATAAAAAAAGCCCCAATCTTAAGATTGGGGCTTTTCGAATCTGGTAGGCGTAATCGGATTCGAACCAACGACCTCTACCATGTCAAGGTAGCGCTCTAACCAACTGAGCTATACGCCTATTTAGGCCATGCATTTTAGCAAGTTTTTCAGACTTTGCAAGCCTTTTTTATAATTATCTTATTTTATTATCATAATATTTGACGTCACGCGTTATTATCAAATACTACAGTATGTTTTTTATGTATATTTTCTAAATATTTATTTTAACCAGTTTAGTTTTTATTGTTAATAATAGGGTGAAACCTAATGGATCAGCGCCTATAACTGGTATTATATCTCTCTAACAAATGCGATGGTCATAGTACGATGACGCAAAGTCATTTGTATTAAACAAGCATTTAATGAAAACTAGAATTAGTCGGAGGATAACATGGGCTTATTGGTCGATGGTAAGTGGCAAGATAAATGGTACGACACGGAAGAAAATGGTGGTCGATTTGAGCGTGAAGATGCCGGGTTTAGGAACTGGGTAACGGTAGATGGCAGTGCAGGTCCTACAGGTGTTGGCGGATTTAAAGCTGAACCTGATCGCTATCACCTATACGTGTCGCTAGCCTGTCCTTGGGCACACCGCACTTTGGTTTATCGTAAGCTCAAAGGTTTGGAGCAGATCATTCCGATATCTGTGGTTCATCCCTTTATGGGAGAGCACGGCTGGACGTTTGCAGAGGGCGAGGGCGTAATCCCTGATCCGCTTATCCATGCAGATTATGCTTATGAGCTTTATATTAAAGCAAAACCCAACTATACGGGACGGGTTACTGTTCCGATTTTATGGGACAAAAAGACCAATACGATTGTGAGTAATGAATCATCAGAGATCATTCGTATGTTTAATTCAGCTTTTGATGAGGTTGGCGCACTAGCAGGAGATTTTTCGCCAGCATCGTTATTGCCAGAAATCGATGATATTAATGCGTTTGTCTATACGACGATTAATAATGGGGTGTACAAGGCTGGATTTTCGACCACACAAGAGGCTTACGAAGAGGCGGTGATTGAGCTGTTTGCTGCATTAGATACACTGGAAGCGCGCCTAGCAGATAAGCGTTACCTCACAGGGAGCACTATCACCGAAGCGGATTGGCGACTGTTTACCACCTTAGTTCGTTTTGATGCGGTCTATGTTGGGCATTTTAAATGCAACCTACGCCGCATTATCGATTATCCAAACCTGTGGGGCTATCTGCGTGATCTATACCAAGTTCCAGGTATCGCTGAGACAGTGAATATGGAGCACATCAAGCAGCACTATTACACCAGCCACGCCAATATCAACCCCACTCGTATCATCCCTATTGGCCCTGCTATTGATTTTACGACAGCACATCATCGTGATCAGCTATAGACATGTTTGCTTTATACATGTGAGCAAAAACGGCTAAGCATAAATAGAATTTCAATAAAAAACACCCCAGCGACTATGAAGCAGCTGGGGTGTTTTACAATGTAAAAGGCATTTTAATTGATATTAACCATTGTTTAGCTGACGGGCTGCCTCTAACGCAAAGTAAGTCAAAATACCATCAGCACCAGCACGGCGGAAACCAATCAGAGATTCTAAAATCACAGCATCACTGAGCCAACCGTTTTGGATAGCAGCCATGTGCATGGCATACTCACCAGAGACTTGATAGGCAAAGGTCGGTACACCAAAGGTGTTTTTGACTTCACGAATGAGGTCTAAGTATGGCTGACCGGGTTTGATCATGACCATGTCAGCGCCTTCATTGATGTCCATCGCCACTTCATGCAAGGCTTCTGCACGATTGCCAAAGTCCATCTGATACTGTTTTTTGTGGCCGCCTTTTAAGTTACCAGCGCTACCAACAGCATCACGGAACGGACCGTAGTAAGCAGAGGCATATTTGGCTGAGTAGGCCATGATCGCGGTATTGAAAAAGCCTTCTGCTTCAAAGGCATCACGCATGGCTTTGATACGTCCATCCATCATGTCACTAGGAGAGATGATATCAGCACCAGCACGGGCATGCACAAGGGCTTGTTTGACCAATACTTCGGTGGTTGCATCATTGATGACATAACCACTGTCGTCGAGCAGACCGTCTTGACCGTGCGATGTATAAGGGTCTAGTGCGACATCAGTCATGACGACCATCTCTGGTACGGCATCTTTGACCGCTTTGACTGCGCGTGCGGTAAGACCATCCTCGTCGTAAGCGGCTTTGCCATCAGGGGTTTTTAATGCGTTGTCAATGACAGGGAAGATATCGATGGTAGTGACACCCTCTGCCAAAAGCTCTTTGGCATAATTAATAAGCAAATCGATTGATAAACGCTCAACGCCCGGCATGCTAGAGATCGTCTCGCGCTGATTGTCGCCTTCTAATACAAAGACAGGCGCGATAAAGTGCTTGGGATGCAGTTCGACTTCACGAATCATTGCTCGTACATTGTCGTTATAGCGTAGACGACGCAAGCGAGTGGCGGGGTATTGGCGGTTAAACGTATAGCTCATAATAATTCCTTACTATCATTTTAATAGTTATGGTGTTGCTCGAGTGAAAATTATTTTATAAGTCGTTTTTTATAGTGTCATGCTTTATGGCACTGGCTTATCAAAAAAACGACTTATAAAACGATTTTACTATAACTAAAAGGCTCAAAATAAAGCAAAAAGCCCTACCAAGTTAAGTCGGTAGGGCTGGTGATACTTATCGACTATCAACGTGAAGATACGGTTACGTCACGAGATTATGAGCCCATCATTTAAGGCTCAACAATCTGTGTCACAGGCACCTGTTCAACGCTCGCATCATTGAAGCGAGTCTCTTCAGTTACCACACCGACGGCTGCATCTTTTCTACCATCATCATTCACATCGACGATGGCGGTGGGTTCAAAAGTGGTGGTTTTTGTCGTTTGAGATTGCTTGATTGCTAAGGCCTCTTGTGGAGACACAACAGGTGCTGAGCCAGCTGCTTGAATAGCATTTGTTGCTTTGGCTTTTGCACTTTTGGCAGATCCAGTGACGATTTGGGCTAAGTTGGTGTGCTGCGGTACAGGAATCACTGCTGGCACATCAAGGTTGGCACCGCCACCGAGGGCTTGATACAGCTCAACTTGACTGGTGATTTTCTGTAGCTCTAAATCCAATATACCTTGCTGAGTAGAGAATAGAGAACGCTGAGCATCAAGTACGTCTAGATAGTTATCAAGACCGGCTTTGAAGCGGGCATCTGCAATTTGATAAGTCTGCTCAAAGTTATCTTGCAAGCGATACTGCGATTGTAGCTGCTCACCCAAAGTAGCACGCGTAGCCAGTACGTCTGACACTTCACGGAAGGCGGTCTGAATAGCGCTCTCATAACTTGCCAATGTTTGCTTGCGTTCGATTTGCGCGACATCATAATTGGCATCCAAGCGACCAGCATCAAAAATAGGCACGCTAATGTTAGGACCAAACGACCAACCAACCGCGCTGTTTTTGAACAAATCGCTCAGGCTGCTACTGCTCACACCAACACTACTGGCAAGACTGATCGAAGGATAATAAGCAGCACGAGCCACTTCGATATTGGCACCAGCCGCTTTTAGGTTATATTCTGCTTGTAGCACATCAGGACGGTAGCGTAACAGCTCGCTTGGTAATCCTGCGCTAAATATCTTTTGAGTAGTGATATTGCTGACCGCAGGCGTTGGGATCAGCTCATTCGGTATAGCGCCGCCCACCAAGTACTGCAAGGCATTGCGTGACTGCAGAATACTGCTTTGCGCGCGCAGTACCGCCAGCTTAGCATTCTCAAGTGAAGCGCTGGCTTGTAGTGATGGTAGCTTGGGATCAATACCTGCCTCAAAGCGCTTATTAGCGATAAACAGTGACTGCTCACGGCTCTGTACGGTAGCTTCTGCCAACTTTAACTGTGCCAGACTGTAACTGAGATTGGCATAGCTTTGAGCAATATTACTAATCAGGCTGATTTGGGTGGCATCTTTGGCAGCAGTGGTTGCCAAGAAGCTTTGTAACGCTTGATCTTTTAAACTAGCGATGCGACCCCAAAAGTCTAGCTCATAGCTGGCAAGACCAAGCTGTACGTTATAGCTACTGTTTGGGCTAGTGCTGACACGGTTTTGTGCCTGACGAGTATAGCCTGCGCTGCCGTTGATGGCTGGGGCGTCATTGATATCGGTAATTTGATACTGCGCGCGTGCCTTTTCAATTGCCAAACGCGCACTTTCAAAGTCTTTGTTCTTCTCAAGACCCAGCGCAATAAGTCCTTTTAAGCGCTCATCGCTATAGAAATTTTGCCAACGCTGGGCCGCAATACTTGGCTGCTCAGGAGTGCTGATTGTTTCTTGATCAAATGCCCCATAGGTTTGCTGCATCGGGATATTTGGCTCTGCCAAAACAGGATTCATATCCGCTTTTGGGATGGTGTTACAAGCGGCCATGCTCATTGCTAAGGCAGTTAAACCGAGCAAGCGACTGCCGTTTTTACGCAAGCGTGAGATAGCTGGCTGTGCAGCAGATACTGGTACTGCTGCTGAATTGGTGATAAACATATTTTGAGCACTCATTATCTGTTGTCTCCAAGGCTTGCAGGCTGATAGGTATCAGAAGACGTTGGGTTGTACGAGTCAGGCGTACCATTGCCATCATCTTTATCGTTTGGTTTATTGTTCTCATATTTATGCGGGAACGCACTACGGACCCAAATATAGAACATAGGAATAAAGAAGATGCCGAGGAAGGTAGCGGTTAAGACACCACCGACCACACTGGTACCAATAGCATTCTGACTGCCTGAGCCTGGACCGTTCGCTAAGAATAATGGCACAACACCCAGTCCAAAGGCAAGTGAGGTCATGATAATTGGACGCAGACGTTGACGTGCTGCGGTCATGACGGCCTCTGTCAGACTATAGCCTTCTTCTTGGTGTTCTTTGGCAAATTCAATAATCAAGATGGCGTTTTTGGCGGACAAACCAACGACGGTGAGTAGACCCACTTGCAAGTAGATGTCGTTAGCAAAACCGCGTAACCACGTAAATATCACCGCACCCAATACCCCAAGTGGAATAACCAATAGGACAGAGAAGGGGATAGACCAGCTCTCATATAGTGCCGCCAAGCACAAGAATACGACTAGGATCGAAAGCGCATAAAGCATCGGCGCCTGGGCACCTGATTTTTGCTCTTCCAATGACATACCCGTCCACTCGTAACTGATGCCTTCAGGTAATTTGTCTATCATGGCTTCCATTGAGCTCATGGCTTCACCAGTACTCAAACCTGGTGCTGCGCTACCTTGGATATTCATTGATGGTAAGCTGTTATAACGCGTCAGACGCGGTGAGCCTGACTGCCATTCACTGCTAGAGAATGCATCAAATGAAATCATATCATTCGTCTCGTTTCGTACATACCACTTACCAATGTCATCAGGGTTGGTACGGCTGCTGGCTTCACCTTGTACATAGACACGTTTGATACGGCCACGATCGATAAAGTCGTTGACGTAGCTTGAGCCCCATGCAGTCGAGATGACGCTATTGATGTTACTCAATGATAGACCATAAGCGGCTGCTTGCTCTTGGTTGATATTGACCTTGAGCTGCGGTGAGTCTTCTTGTCCGTTAGGACGCACACCAGACACTTGATCGTTCTGTGCCGCCATTCCTAAGAGCATGTTACGGGCTTCAAGTAATCCGTCGTGCCCGAGGTTACCACTGTCTTGTAGCATCAAATCAAAACCACTGGCATTACCAAGCTCAGTAATGGCTGGCGGTACAATGGCAAATACTTGAGCTTCATTTATCTGAGTAAAGAAATAACCCATCGCACGACCAGCAACGGCTTGCGCTGTGTTTTCATCACCAGAACGCTCCTCCCAATCTGATAAGCGCACAAACGCCAGACCCATGTTTTGACCTTGACCAGCAAAACTAAAGCCTGCAACGGTAAAGACAGAGGCAATGTTGTCAGTCTCTTGAGTATCATAATAGTTTCTAACTTTATCCAGTACGTCTTGCGTCTCATCTAGCGTAGAGCCCGCAGGAAGCTGAACCAAGGTGAACATAATACCTTGGTCTTCTTCTGGCAAAAACGAACCTGGAATACGCAAGAAGACAACGGCCATAATACCGATAATGGCTGCATAACCAATCATATATAGCCATTTGAAACGAATACTTTTGCCGACGAAGTTTTCATAAGAGCGGCTTAGCTTAAAGAAGCCACGGTTAAACCAACCAAAGAAACCTTTTTGTTGTTCAGTACTGCCTTTTTCGTGACTTTTGCCACGTTTTAGCAAAGTCACACATAGCGCAGGCGTAAAAATAAGTGCGACCATGGCTGATAGCACCATGCTCGTGATCAAGGTGATAGAGAACTGACGATAAATAACCCCTGTTGAGCCACCAAAGAACGCCATCGGTACAAATACGGCAGACAAAATCAGCGCAATACCAATAACGATCTTACTGATCTCGCCCATCGACTGAACGGTTGCATCTTTGACCGAAATATCAGGGTCTTCTTCTAATATTCGCTCTACGTTTTCGACAACAACGATCGCATCATCGACCAGCAGACCGATGGATAACACCATAGCAAACATGGTCAATACGTTGATACTAAAGCCCGCAACGTATAGCACAGCAAACGTACCTAATAGAACAACAGGTACGGCAAGCGTTGGAATGATGGTTGCACGCCAGTTCTGTAAGAAAATGAACATGACGATGAATACTAAGACAATAGCCTCAATAAGCGTATGCACGACTTGCTCGATAGAAAGCTTCACGAAAGGCGTTGTGTCATAGGGAACAACTGATGCTAGACCAGATGGGAAGTTTTGCTCCAGCTCTGCCATACGTGCACCAACAGCCTCACGAGTTTCAAGCGCGTTGGCACCACCAGCAAGTGAGATACCTAGACCAGCTGCTTCTTGTCCATTATATAAGGACACAACGCTATAGTTTTCACTACCGATTTCGACGTCTGCTACATCGCCGAGACGTACTTGCGCACCAGAGACATCAGTTTTCAGCAGAATGTTTTTAAACTCTTCAGGCGTTTGTAGATAGCTTTGAACCGTAACGGTTGCGTTGATGACCTGTTGATCTGTATCAGCAGGTGCCTGTCCTAACTGACCGGCAGATACCTGAGCATTTTGCGCTCGTATCGCATTGACGATATCAGATGGCACCATGTTATAACTGCGTAGGCGTGCAGGATCAAGCCAAACGCGCATGGCATAGGTAGAACCAAATACCTGAACTTCACCCACACCTTCAACACGACTGATCGAATCGAGGACATTTGAGTTGATATAATCGGCAATATCGGCCCGATCCATACTGCCGTCTTCAGAGATGAACGCCTGTACCATCAAAAAGCTACTGGATGATTTGTTGACGTTGACACCTTGACGCTGTACTGATTCAGGCAATGAGCTCATCGCAGCTTGCAGTTTGTTCTGTACTTGTACTTGTGCCGTATCAGAGTCCGTACCATTTTCAAAAGTCAGCGTGACTGATGCACCACCATTCGAAGAGCTCGATGATGACATGTACATCAGGCCATCTAGACCTTTCATACGTTGTTCAATGACCTGTACAACGGAGTTTTCAACGGTTTGCGCATTAGCACCAGGGTAGCTTGCACTGACCGAAATCGTCGGTGGCGCAATACGTGGATACTGTTCAATCGGTAGGTTAAGAACCGATAACACCCCGATGAGCATGACCAAAACAGCCAGCACCCAAGCAAAAATAGGGCGATTAATAAAAAAACGTGACATAGTATATCCCTAAGTCTTCTAGTCTTTGAATGGAATTAGTTAGCAGCGGCTTCTGTTGATTTTTCACTAGAAGTGGCATTGCTAGCTGGCTTTTTATCCATTGTTTTTGCCGCTTGCTGCGGCGTCTTAGCATTGGGTGCACTTTGTGCAGATGGCGCTGGATTTGCGCTCTCTAGTGGCTTGGCAACCACCTCTTGCTCAGGTTTAACCTTGGCACCGCCTATCACAACTACTTTGTCACCTGCTTTTAAGCCATCAGTAACAACCCACTGACCATCATAAGTACCGTTGATAGTGACTGGACGTACTTGAATCTTGTTGTTTTCATCAACGATATAAACTTGCGTCTCGCTCTTAGGCGTACGCGTGACAGCACTTTGAGGAACTAGTGCTGCGTTGGTAATGACGCTTTGAGTTAAGCGAGCTGTCACGTACATACCCGGTAGCAAAATATTGTTGCTGTTTGGGAAAATCGCACGCAAGGTAACCGCACCTGTTGATTCATCCACTTTTGCTTCAGACAAGGCAAGCTTGCCACGCACGGGATAGACTGAACCATCCTCTAGCACCAACTCAACTGAGTTCATGCCTGGCTGAGCTGAGCCGTCTGCTATTTGCTGACGTAGCTTGAGCAGCTCAGATGATGACTGACTGATATCAACGTAGATAGGATCTAAGCGCGAAATGGTAACCAAAGGATCCGCCTGACCGGCGCTAACCAGCGTACCAGCAGTTACGCTTGAGCGATCCGTACGACCGGTGAGAGGCGCACGCACGATAGTACGGTTCAGATCCAATGTGCTAGCATCAAGACCAGCTTGCGCGGTTTGAATGCCTGCTTTGGCACTTTCAATACCCGCTTGTGTCTGACCGACAGCAGCTGCGGCACTTTGCACCGCTGCCTGCGCGGTACGTACGGCAGTTTGAGCTTGCTCATACTGCTGTTGTGAAATAGCATTGATACTGACCAAGCCTTGCAAACGTTGTAAGTCATTTTGCGCCTGAGCCAATGACGCTTGGCGGCTGGCAAGCTCAGCTTTTGCATTGGCATTATTTGCCAATGCTGTCTGGTAGTTCGCCTGTGATTGCTGTACGGCTGCCTGACCACTGCTTACCGAAGAGGCATAGTTATCAGTATTAATGCGATAAAGTGGCTGACCTTTTTTGACATTGCTTCCCTCACGGAATAACACTTCGTCAATGACGCCATTTACTTGTGGGCGGACGTCGGCAGTTTGATAAGCTGCAGTACGTCCAGAAAAAGTCTGTACTTGGGGGATGGTGTCGAGAGTGACAGTCTGAACGTTGACCACCGCAGGCGGCATTTGCTGCTGTGCGGCTTGCTCACCAGCGGCGTCATCGTTTTTGTCACAGCCAACCAGTACAGCTCCAGATAGTACAGATGCTATTACAAGCGCAAGAGTAGAGTGCTTCATCAATGTCCTCGGCAATAGATATAAAATAACGACAGTATAAAAAGTTAAACAATAAATTTTGATGTACGAACTATCGAGGGTCTACTTATTCTGCACATTCATGCCAGTACGGCATACTCAACCTTTGAGTCAATGGATTTAATAAAAATCGCTAGTAAGGCAGCCAGTAGCGAGTTTGATTGAGACGCGATTTGGTAAATGTGATATTAGAAGTGTAGGCAGACCACAAAGTAGGTTAGTAAATTTAAAGAGTTATTATAAACTATTGGGGTAACCCCACAGTCAAGTGGTTCACGATAGGAAAGCTGACAAAAACTGACCGCACTGTGCTCGCTGAGTAAATAAAATCCCGCCATAGTAACCGCTACACCAACTAGCAGCTAATAAGAAGACATACAACCTACTATCGAAATTTATTGTAATTTTTTGTTATAATCGTAAAGCCTTAGTAGTATTAAGGTCTTAAAACAGCAGAAAACCTGCTTTGTAAACAATTCAACAAATTTATCAACCCCTAATTATGACCTTTAAAATATAGCGACTTAGAGCAGTCAGTAGCCTCTAATGAGCGTGGTCAAATATCATCCAACCTTCAAAAATCCTTACATGATTATAGTACTGCAAAGATTTATAAAACTTAAAGAAAGGTAACTATTTAACTGGTACGTTGGTTTTGAAGAGAATAGGTTTTTGAAGAGTGGCGCTTTTAAGTTATGGGATTGCTGTTCATTGATTGCTAAAAGCACTGCTAAAAAATGAGTCGTCTTAATCAGCTGGTTGTTTTAATTAGCCGATTGTCTTAATTAGTCGATAACATAGACGACTCATATTTAATTATACCAATCGTGCGCTAGCAAGCTCAGTCAATTGATACAAACCTGTACGATAGCGATTGTCAGGCAGTGTGCTGAGGGCTTGTTGCGCCAGTTTGGTTTCTTCCAACGCGCGTTGCTTGCAATAATCTAATGAGCCTGAGCTACGTACTAACTCAATCAGTTGCTCAGCATTTGGTGTTTTACCCGTTTGCACAGCGATTCGTAGCTGCTCATAACCTTCGTTGTCACTGTCTTTTAGTAGTTCGAGTGCTTTGATAGTTGGCAGAGTAGGTTTACCTTCTGCAAGATCATCGCCTAGGTTTTTGCCCATTACGTCGCTATCGCCACTATAATCAAGGATATCATCGATAATTTGAAACGCATTACCAAAGTGCTGCCCAAAGTCGCCTAATGCGGCCATATATTCTGTTTTGTCTTGCAAAATAGCCGCGCCTTGAGTTGCCATCATAAATAGGCGTGACGTTTTGCCATCGATGATGCGCAAGTAGTCGTCTTCTGTTGCGGCAGGGTTGTGTTGATGCTGCAACTGCAAAACTTCGCCTTCAGCGATATCACAGGTACCATCAGAGAAGACTTGCAACAATGGCAAGCTTTGAAAACCAACCAAGAGATTAAATGCGCGCGCTATGAGATAGTCACCGACCAATACGGCAGTGGCATTGTCCCATGTGGCGTTTGCCGTCGGTTTACCGCGGCGCTGTCCTGATTCATCGATCACATCGTCATGCACTAAGGTTGCGGTATGTAGCATCTCAGTAATGGCGGCTAGGTGCATCGCTTTTTCTGATGGATTGTCGTCAAACATACGCGCACAAAGCAGCGTAATCAGTGGGCGCATACGCTTACCACCAGCGTTGATCACATGCTGAGAGACGCTCATGACCAGTTGTACTTTCGAGTTGAGACTACCAAATACTTGCTGGTCCATCACCTCAAAATCACTGGCCACGATACTTTGAATATCAGCGTAGCTGAGCGTTGATTGAGAAGTGGAGGCGGTGTTACTTAAAGAGGTAATAGTCATAATAAATAGTCATATTGATAAGAATAAAGAGAGTTTTTATAACCTTGACTTCAGCTATTCATAGATAAGGTATCGTTTTGCTTATCATAACATAGCTGCCTTTGAAAATTGTTGGTTAAAGTACACCATAAGGGTAGCTCAGAGGTCGCTTGTGCGCCTATTATCATGCATAGAAGGCAGGGCAAACTGATGAAAGCGTTCAATAATTTGATGGTAAGAATGTTAACTTATCACGAGGTTTTGTCGTCACATAAATGATAGATAAAAGGCTGTAAGTAACTGATTATATAAGTTATAATAGCCCCCGTTAGGCTCAAACCATCATTTATAACCATTGTTATGCTGCTTTTATGAGTATCGTCGTCTACGACGGGCTGATAATTTGTAGCGTATATAACAATGCAGATGATGGTGATTTAGTGTAACCACCTTGCAAAAACAAGACGCCCGGCTTGCTTTTATAAGCAAAAAGCCGTAAAATCTTGCCTTTAATTTTTCCCTGTCGTGTTTGTTATTGAAGCGTAGGTATAATATCTACCACGGCACACGGGTTAAACGGAGTCATACAATGTACGCAGTAATTAAAACTGGTGGTAAGCAGCACCGTGTAGTCGTCGATGAATTGCTTAAAGTTGAATTGCTAAAAGCAGAAAAAGGCGAAACAATCAAATTTGAAGACGTATTGATGGTTGTTGACGGCGATGACGTCAAAATCGGTCAGCCTGTCGTTGATGGCGCTAGCGTAGAAGTTGAAGTTGTTGAGCATGGTCGCGGCGAAAAAATCCGTATCATCAAGCACAACCGTCGTAAGCATTATCACAAAGAGCAAGGTCACCGCCAATGGTACACCTTGTTAAAAATCAAAGCCATTAATGCCTAATTACCCGTTTAGCAATGTTTGCTAAATAGCGCACTAAATGCTTAAGAGTTGTCGCATAAGCGATAAGTCACATTAACAAGGAGATTTTCTCATGGCACATAAAAAAGCTGCCGGTTCAAGCCGTAACGGTCGTGATTCAAACCCAAAAATGCTAGGCGTAAAAATCTTTGGTGGCCAAGCTATCACAGCTGGTAACATCATCGTTCGTCAACGTGGTACAGAATTCCACGCAGGCGAAGGCGTTGGCATGGGTCGTGACCATACTTTATTTGCACTAAATGATGGTGTTGTAAAGTTTGAGACCAAAGGTAAATTTAACCGTCGTTATGTGACGGTTGAAAACGCATAATTATCCGCCTAAATTTTCTCATTGTTAAATGAGAGGATCGGATAATCAAAAGCCCCTATTGCCTGATGGTAGTAGGGGCTTTTTGCGTTTGTAGGGTACCATGAGTTAATGATAAGGATTAAGGAATGGTATTTTGAACAATATCACTCAACGCTAGCTCTTAAAATATACTATTTCAACAATCTTAACTAATATCTTTTTATGAAAGACGGATAGTTTGAATAAAAGATTTGAAGAGGTAGTAAATGAATCGTGGATAGGTTTGAAGAAAAAATGAAAAAACAGCACTATATTTCTCATAAGACCATGCTAAATATCCTTAATGACTTATCACCTTTTAAATACATCTATCTTTATGGATTCGTGTTCGTGTTTTTTACGCCGTTAATGTTTGGAAATTATTTCTCAGATTTTACGGGAATAACACCCTTCGCTCAATCCATGGAGCTAGCCTCGGGTAGAATAAGACTGTTGAATGACCTTACAGTCTTGTACTTCATAATAATTTTCATTGCTATAACAGCTGCTTATTTTTTAAAAGGATTGTCATTCGAGGTTGTTAGAGAATTCAAATTAGCTGCCAGAAATCCAGATAAGTTGAATCATGAAGTGGGAGAAAATCCCAAAAGATCTATCTTTATAACTGCATCGCTACTTATCGCTATCAACTTAGGCTGGATTTGGTTTTTTGGTTTTACGTCAGCGGGTAACTCTAAAGTAATGAGAAGTTATTTAGAGGGAACTGAAACTTTCATCATCATGGCTATTTTTTTAGGATTTCTAGCAAATTTTTATCTATTAATTTATGCATTATTAATGATGGAAGGCAGAAAGCACGTTATCTTTTAAGGAAACCATTAGTCTTAATAATGAAACTGCTTACCAAAATTGAGATGAGCATTCGGTTGTAGCAGACATATTTCTTGCTCTTTTATACTGTTAACTTACCTACTTAAAGGTTTAGCTGTATTCATTACCTCGGTTTTGCTAACTAACGATGCTAAATGCAAACTTTTACCGTGTAACTGTCTTGGTTACAAGTGTGTATGGCAGCCGTAGTAAAGATTGCAAATCATGACTAGGCGCGTAATAAAAAAACTGGCACACTGTTGCCATTGCTGATGGTTACCAGTTTTAGCTCGGTAAAAGCAGTATTTATAGAAAACAAAAATTTCAATAGAACATTTTATTTTTAGCAACAACTTTAAAGCGATTATGCTTTTTTAGAGAGGATTTATGATGAACTTATCTACGAAAAAATCAACCAAACAGAAGATGATGAGTGGTGCTTTAGCAGGTGTATTAATGACATCGTTAGGTATCGCAGCGCCAATGATGGCATTGACTCAAACAGCCACAGCAGCTCCTGCTGATAACCTAACAGCTGCTAAACGTTTGAACAAATTGCTGACCAATACCAAGAGTATGACGGCTAATTTCAGTCAAACGACTAAAGGCGCGAGCAGTGGTACGTTTAAAGGCTCTATGAGTGTACAGCGTCCCAATAACTTCCGCTGGGAAACCAAGTCACCGTCAGATCAGCTAATCGTTGCCAATGGCAACTCTATGTGGATCTATGACAAAGATTTGGAGCAAGCGACTAAGCAGAACGTCGATAGCCAAGTAGGCAATACGCCAGCACTGTTATTATCAGGTGATCCAAGCAAGATTGATCAAAACTTTAAAATCACTCAGCCATATAGCAATAAGAACTACTATGTGTTGTACCCAAAATCTGATAATGCCAGCTTTAAGAGCTTATCAATGAGCTTTAGTGGTGGCAAACCTGTGATGATGGTATTGAATGATACGCTAGGTCAAACGACCTCTATTAAGTTTAGTGGTATCAAAATGAATCCAAGTATCGGCAGCAGTCAGTTTAAGTTTACTCCACCAAAAGGTGTTGATGTTATCAATCAATAAGGACGAGCTAATTGATGAAGCAGATTATGATGCTTTGCTATTTATCTAAGGTTGAAAGCCTCTAAGAGTGACAACCCCTAAGAGTAATAGCCAAATAAAAAGGACAGATCTTATATGATCTGTCCTTTTTTATGAGCGTAATGATAGTTTGGTCAGCAGAAAAATTAAGACATAGCTCGTATGGAGTCCATATCTGGCATTGGTGGTAGCTCATCTAAATGACTCAGCCCAAATGCATCCAAGAATTGTGCGGTGGTGTGAAGGAGCGCTGGGCGGCCTAAGGTCTCCTTAAAGCCTTTTTCAATGATCCACCCTTTATCAAATAGCTGGCGTAGTATATTGCTTGATAACGTCACACCGCGCACTTGCTCGATGTCACTACGTGTCACAGGTTGCTTATAAGCAATGACGCTCAAAGTTTCAAGTAAGGCTTGGCTCAGACGCTCTTGACGCTGCGGAAAAACCTGCTGAATTAAGCCGCTATAGGCATCGGAAATTTGTAGTCGGTAGCCGCTGGCTGTCTCATGTAGGTTCAGCACACCGGTCTCTAACCGTCGCTCTAGCACCTCTAAGGCTTGCTTTAATTCCTTAGTAGATAATGATAAATGTTTTCTTAACGCGTGAGCTGTCAGCGGCGCTTCTGAAGCATGTAAGAGAACTTCAATGTGCTTGCTCACATCTTCAAGAGACGCCTGATTTGCCCCAATAGAGGCAGCTGTAGCGGTGCCTGTAGTTTCGGCTTCAATAGGCTGCTTTGAGTCGTCAATATCTACCATCTAAAGTATGCTCTTATCTTAATATTATGTATTCAATAACGGTCAAGCTAGGAAGTTAATCTAATGATTGCTATGCCAACCACTGTAGGGTTAGCTCTTGGGATTGATTGTCTATATCGGATGGATCGGTATCATGCTTCATTAACGTGCTTGTATCATTATTGGATTCTGTATAGACCACACCAACCAATTGACGCTTAATCAGTTCAAGTACAGCGACAAAGCTCACGACCACGCCTATCTTACCCTGTGCTTTGTCTAGTAGCTCATAAAAGGAGCGGGCACCATCAGTACTCAGTTGCCTGCTAATACTAGCGATACGATCAGAAAGTGGTACGGCATCAATTTTGATGGTATGCATTTGATAGTCTGGCTGTAGCTGCATTTTGAACAAGCTATCGATCAGCAGAGTAGGCGAGTAGCTAGGCAGCTCAGCATTCATGACATCTTGACTAGGCATACTGACCATTGCTAAAAAAACATCACGCTCTAAACGTACCAAATCATCTAAGCGCTGACTGGCCACTTTGATTTGCGCATACTCTTCTAGGCGCTCAATCAGCTCGGCTTTTGGATCGCGTTCGTCGGTTGGGGTGTCAGGGGTAGGCAATAGTAATTCGGTTTTGATCGCAATGAGCGTGGACGCCATTAGCAGATAATCGCCTGCCAACTCAAAGTGTACAGTATCTAACTCACTGATATAAGCCAAATACTGCTCAGTGATTGGTAGAATCGGCATTTGTGTCAAATCAACATTATTTTTTTTGACCAAATATAATAAGAAATCTAAAGGACCTGCAAATTGCTCTAGCCAAATCGCAAACGCTTGTGGCGGAACATAAAGATCGTCTGGTAGATGCTGTACTGGCGTCTGATAGATGCGTAGAGCAGTCGTGTTGGATGTATCCATAATACTTAATGTTCCTGGCGCACTGCCATAAATAGTCCAGCACCAACATCTAACGTATGACAAATATAACGAGAATCATTGGTGAATTCTGCCAAGAACTCGCTCACCTCATCACGATGAGAGATGACATTATCGACAATAAGTACACTACTGACGTCTAATGCGTTATACAGACCTTCGATATAATCGATATAGAATTGCCGCTCTGCATCCAAAAATACCAAGTCAAAGACATCTTCATTGCTATTTAAAAAAATAAAGGAGTCTTGTACGATTAATCTAACAGAGTCAGATAGCCCCGTATTTTGCAGATGCTGGCGAGCAGCATCACTGCGGCTTTTATCGATGTCTAGCGATATAAAGTCACATTCAGCCTGATGCCGTAGACCATAAGCCAGCCACAATGTCGAAAAGCCCGTTGAGGTAACAATCTCTAGTACCTTTTTGGGCTGTCTGATCGTGGCAATATTGGCCAAAAACTGCGCCGCATCTGGTTCGACATGGCGATGACGAGCCAGCCGATTGGATTGTTCAGAGTCATACGTACTGTCAGCCTCGTATATAAAGACTGACAGTAAGATAAAAAATGGCTTGGATTAAATGTCGGCATTATAAACGATCAGAAGTCATTTATTTAAGCTTCGCTAGTGGGCGAATACCAATGGCACGGCGGGCTTTATCCAGCTGCTTACGGCTATGACGACGGGCTTTTTCCGCACCCATTTGTAGGATTTCTTCTAGCTCTTTTGGATTGGCCATGAGTTCTTCGTAACGCGCGCGGAACGGCGCAACCTCATCATTAATCTTGTCAAATAGTGCTTGCTTAGCATCACCCCAGCCAATACCTGCTGCGTATTGCGCACGCATATCAGCGATTTCTTTAGGCGTGGCGAATGCTTTATATATCTCAAACAGAGCAGAGTCATCAGGGTCTTTTGGCTCATCAGGCAACTGTGAGTTGGTGACGATTTTCATGATGGCTTTGTGCATTTGTTTTTCAGAGCTAACTTGCGGATTCGGCTCACCAAACAATGGAATGGTGTTGCTATAGCTCTTACTCATCTTGCGGCCGTCTAGGCCAGTAAGTAGTGGTATATCATTGTCTACAACCGCTGACGGTAGGGTAAAGAGCGTTTTATAACGATGGTTAAACGTACCAGCCATGTCACGTGCCATTTCAATGTGCTGGATTTGATCGCGGCCAACAGGTACATGCGTGGCATTAAACATCAAAATATCAGCAGCCATCAACACAGGGTAGCCAAACAACCCCATGTTAATCCCTTGGTCAGGATCAACGTCTTCTTTTTCCATATTGGCATCGACCGCTGCTTTGTAGGCATGAGCGCGGTTCATAAGTCCTTTGGCACATGAGGAGCTCAAAATCCATGACAACTCCAAAATCTCAGGCACATCTGACTGACGATAAAAAGTCACACGCTCAGGATCGAGACCACAAGCGAGCCATGTCGCGGCAATGGCTTTGGTTGACTCGTGAATGATCGCAGGATCATGGCAACCAATAATACTGTGATAATCCGCTAAGAAGAAAAAAGCGTCGCTATCGCTGTTTTGAATAGACTGGATGGCCGGACGAATCGCGCCAACGTAGTTACCAAGATGCGGAATACCTGTGGGTTTGATCCCTGTCAAAATGCGTTTATGTGGGGCTGCTTGTCCAGAACTGTGATTGTCGCTCATGAAAAATCCGTTATTTTGTTTGTCAAATTATTATAATGCGTGACTAAAAGTGCAAAATAGCAGTCACAAAGTATAGCAAATTTTATCAGACCTTTTGAAAATAAAGGCCTACTTATAGATATCCGTACGACCATTTGGCCCATGCTTAAAGCGGCGATGGAACCACATCCACTGAGTAGGGTCAATACGTATGAGTCCCTCTAAAACTTCATTAACCCGAGTGGCATCCGCAACCTCATCACGACTTGGATAGTTGTCAAGCTCTGGGGTGATGGTCAAGTGATAATGAGGTCGCTTACCACGTGGTAGATTATCTGGGGTTTGCCGATAGGTATGTAGCGCCATCACGGCGGGTGGATGCGTTTTGCTGCCTAATTTTGCCATACGGCGTGATGCGGTAATCGTTGCTGCCGGCACCCCAAAAAATGGCGCCATGACCCCTTGTTTGAGACCATAGTCCTGATCGGGGGAATACCAAATCACATGCCCCGCTTTGATAGAGGTGACTAGGCTTCGCATATCGCGGCTGGAGATTTGTTTACCGAATATATTGGTACGACCATTATAAATAAACCAATCGAGTAGAGGGTTATTCTGTGTACGATACATACAATCGACAGGGAAAAACTGCGCGCACAGTAAGCCGCCCAAATCCAGCATCGTATAATGCGCACCCAATAGAATAACCGGACGCTGCTCGTTTTGCGCATTAACAAGATGCTGTAATCCCGAAATAGATACCGTTCTAGTAAATATATTTGGACGGAACCAAGCACATAGGGTTTCAAACACCCCAATACCTTGATTGACAAAGACTTGCTTTGCCATCAATTCACGCTCAGCTTCTGGCTTTTCTGGAAACGCCAGCTTTAGATTAATCAGAGTGTCACGCCTACGTGAGCCTGCAGCTTTATAAATCAATATGCCGAGCTTACGACCTAGCCAAAACTGCCAACGCAGTGGCAAATATATCAGGGGTAACATCACCAAAAACAACAACCAAATACCCCAATACTTTGGCAATAAAAACTGCCATTGAAAGGGCTTGTTTTCTGCTTGCGCGGTACGTTTATGGTTCTGCGTAATCGTTGGCGTACCAGCAGGTATAGCAGGCGACTTAGCCGACTTTTTCATGCTAGGCGGTACGCTATTATTATTTGATGGTTTGCTGGGATCGTATTGTTCTGGCGCTTTCATAATATCCTTCTGCCGCACCGTGTATCACATTGCAGCTAATGATGAAAAGTTATTGATATGATGGGGTAGGCTCAAATGCTTTGCAAGTGAGAATGTTTATAAGGTTCTTAATTTGCAGTGCTAATATAAAGTACGTATATCGATAGCTATTGCAATGAGAGATATAGTGAAACCATTATAAAAATGGTATAGCAAGATTAAACGCTATTTTTCGCAGCCTCTGGAGACGCAGTCACAGCAAGCAAGAAAAGTAGCGTTTAATCGAGCGCGTTTCCTATGCTGTATCAATTTTATTGAGGTTCTACTATAGCCACACTACCTATAGGCCAATCAGCAGGCATAAAAAAACCTTATAAGCTGTGACCAGCTTATAAGGCTTTGCAAAACGCTTCTCTTATTTGAGTTTGCTACCATCGCTCCGAGAAAAAGACAACAGTAGCAAAAAGATAAGAGCGGGCTTTGATTAACGTTTTGAGAACTGTGGACGTTTACGTGCTTTACGTAGACCCAGTTTCTTACGTTCAACTTGACGTGAATCACGAGTAACAAAACCAGCTGCTTTTAGGGCAGGCTTCAAAGTTTCGTCAGCTTCGATCAATGCACGTGTGATGCCGTGGCGGATTGCGCCAGCTTGGCCACTGATACCACCGCCTGCAACAGTGACATATAAGTCATATTGGTTAGCAGAGTCTAGTAGTTCTAATGGCTGACGAACAACCATGCGTGAAGTTTCACGGCTGAAGTATTCGTCTAGTGGCTTACCGTTAACAACAATGCTACCAGTACCTTTTGATAAAAAGACACGAGCAGTAGACGTCTTGCGGCGACCAGTTCCGTAATTGCGTTCCATAAGTATATCCTTAGATGTCTAGTTCTTTAGGTTGCTGTGCAGTATGTGGATGTTCAGTACCCGCATATAGTTTCAGCTTCTTGATCATCGCATAGCCAAGAGGGCCCTTTGGAAGCATACCCTTAACTGCTTTGTGTAGAACATCTTCAGGCTTATGTGCAATCAGCTTTGTGAAGTTGGTTTCTTTAATACCACCTGGGTAGCCACTGTGACGATAGTACTTTTTGTCTTGCGCTTTCTTACCCGTTACCGCGATTTTTTCTGCGTTGATGACAACAATGAAGTCACCAGTATCTACGTGCGGAGTATAAGAAGGCTTGTGCTTGCCACGTAAGCGAGTTGCGATTTGAGTGGCTAAGCGACCAAGGGTTTTGCCGTCAGCATCTACGACATACCAGTCATGGGTCACTTCAGCTGGTTTTGCACTAAGTGTTTTCATGATAAAACCTTAAAATTAGAATTCGTTGAGAGTTTAGCTGGGAACGGGGCTCTCAAAAAACAGACTGCACATTATAAGCAGTAGCGCCTACGCTTGCAAGCTGCATTGGGGTTTATTTTCGCCTTTGTACATTAAACTGCAGCGTTTGGCCAGTTTTTAAGCGGTTTTAAACATTTTTACAGGTATTGAAGGGTTTATTAGATATTGCTTAACAAATAATTGCTAATGATGCGCTTAGCAATTAGGGTGTAATTATGACGGTGACAGCCGATAAAGTCCAGCGACAACTTGTCCAACTTTGGTTTGCTTTAAGCATTCAAAGCATATCGTTGTTGTCTCTAGTTGGGCGTCGCGATTTTCATTAAGCTGCTCTTCTAGTTGCTCAAGCTGAGGTGTTAAATCTTTATCCGCTTCTAAGTAAATTAGCGTTGATTGGTCAATCAATGCATTGGTAATCAGCGTACTCAAAATAGGCTGCCATAGATCCTGAGCATAAGGGGGATCGATGAATACGATATCAAACGGGTGCTCAATCGGCTGGTGTTGGCTCAGTACTTGTTCAGCCGTGCCAGTGATAACCGTGTAAGCTGCGGTATCAAGGCGTAATTGCTCAGCACTTTGACGTAGCATGTTGCTTTGTGCCGTATTAACTTCAATAAAAGTGGTGTGAGCTGCGCCGCGGGACAACGCCTCAAACCCTAATACGCCACTGCCTGCACAGCTATCGAGTACGCGTGCACCGTGAATATCGGCCAATAACCAGTTAAATAATGTCTCTCGCAGGCGGTCGGGCGTTGGACGCAGGTCATCTGCATCGATGAAGCTGACAATACGGCGCTTGAACTGCCCACCAATGATACGCACATCACCGGCTGCGGCACTTTTTGCTTTAGGGTTCTTTTTTGCTGTGCGCCCGCTCGTGGGTTTTTTCATGCTAGAGTCTCTTTTATTATCTTTTTTTTGAGGCATCTCTACTTATTAGACATGACGGGTAATGGTTAGAGATGTCTATCAAAATGTCGCTATTCAGAGGTGGCTGCTGCTGTTTGCGCCTCTGCTTCTGCTGCTTCCTGTTCTGCTAACGCCTTTGCCTCTTTTTCACGCAATGCGTCTTTCATGGCTTTTTCAAAAGCCTTTTGGCGCTTGATGATTTTTAGCTCATCAGCGGACGGCGGCAATATCGGATCAGTTTTGCGTTGTAGCATCCAGTAGTCAAATAGAGCACGGCCAATAGGCGCGGCAGTCGTACTACCACCGCCACCGTTTTCGACCAATACGGCAAGTGCAATCTGTGGATCTTCTACGGGCGCAAAGCCATTGAACCACGCATGATCCCAATGACGCTTATCGATTGCCGATTTATCATAGCGTTTGCCTTGAGCAATAGACTTGACCTGTGCGGTGCCGGTTTTGCCAGCGATACGATAACGCGGGGTATAGATGCCGCGACCTGTGCCGTTTTCTACCACGCTTTCCATCGCAGCATGCATACGTAGCCAGTCAGAAGGCTTACCGTTGTATTCAATTTTGCCATCTGGTTTAGTGATCACTTTTACCTCTGCCGCGCCGTCGCTGCTTTTTAGCAAATGCGGGGTAATATGATTTCCTTTATTTGCGGTCATGGCTGTGGCGTTGGCAATCTGTAGTGGCGTTGCCAAGAAATAGCCTTGTCCAATACTGACAGAGATGGTTTCACCCGGTAGCCAGTCTTTATCATACGTGTCTTTTTTCCATTTCGGTGATGGCATAATGCCTGATTTTTCATTAGGGAGATCAATGCCTGTCTTATCACCAAAACCAAAGCGCACCATCCAGTCGTGTAGACGCTGAATACCCATCTCATAAGCCAGCTTATAATAGTAAGTATCAACCGACATTTGGATAGATTTCTTTAAATCAACCGTACCATGACCCCCGCGCTTCCAGTCACGGAAACGATGGCTGTCTCCTGGTAAACTAAAATAGCCAGGATCATAAATAGTACTGTTCCAATCTCGCAAGCCGTAGTGAATACCGCCTAAACCCTCAAATGGTTTGATGGTCGAGCCAGGTGGATAGGTCCCTTGGAGCGCACGATTATATAGCGGCTGATCAAGGTCTTCCCGCAGCGCATCATAGTCTTTGAAAGAGATACCTGATATGAAAGGATTTGGGTCATAGCTTGGGTTACTGACAAAGGCCAGCACGTCGCCGTTTTTGGGATCTATTGCGACGATTGCACCGCGGCGTCCATCTAGCTGTTGTTGGGCGATTTTCTGCAGCCCATAATCTAAGCTCAACGTGATATCGTTACCAGAGGTAGGCGGTTTGGTATCTAATTGCCGCAAAATATTGCCGTGAGCATCTGTTTCTACCGATTGATAACCGGGCTGCCCAAGCAAAATATCTTCGTAATAGTCTTCAATACCAATCTTACCGATCAGATCAGTACCTGCATAGCGGTCCTTATCAATACGCTTAGACTCTTTATCGTTAATACGACCAACGTAACCGATCACATGAGCAAATAGCTCATCATAAGGATAATCACGCGTCAGCTTACTTTGGATAGAAACACCGCGAAAGAACGGCTTACGCTCACTAAACTGAGCCAGCTGTGCCTCTGTTAAGTCGATTTTGATGGTCACAGGGTCGTTTTTGTTTTTGCTCAAGCGCGCCAAAATATCTGTGATGTCTTCTTCTGTCAGATCAAAGATAGGGGCTAACAAGTTTAAGGTGCGCTCAGGGTTGTCAATCTCGTCAGGACTCAACATCGCAGTAAAGACTGGCTGGTTATCCGCCAAAATTATCCCGTTACGATCATAAATATAACCGCGGCTAGGCGGTGCAGATATGAGCTTAATGCGGTTATTGTCTGCCTGCGTGGTGTACTTATCATGGGCGTAGACTTGCAAATAACCATAACGGGTTATCAAACCACCCAAACCCAGCAATATTAAAATTCCAAAGATAATAATACGGTTGGTAAAGGTACTGTTGACCTGTTCGGTATTGGGAGTTAGCGGTTTATTCATAGAAAATCAGAGCCCAATCGGTCAGTGAGTCAGTAATAAAGAGGTAAAAGGGCAGGTTAGTTAACTAAAGTGCGGTGAGTCTAAAGGATAATACAAAGGATTTCAATCACATAGCGCTATATGATCTAAAATCAACGCGCATTGATTTGTACGTAGATGGTGTCTATCGTTTGACTACAAATTATAACAGAACAAATGAGAAGGCGCAGTACTCAGCCACTTATTTTGTTGTGACCATACGCTATATAAGCGATGAGCCATATTAATCCCTTTATTATCAGATGCAGGGCATGAAATGTGTCATCTTTAGTCACAACTTGCCAAAGGTCTACATGTGCTAATAAATGGCAAGTATGCTAAAATCAGGCGATTTATTTATAGCAGTTATTATGGGCAGAGCGTCTTTTTGAAACGTTCTAATTTTGCTAATGGCTTGTTATCGGTAACGACAATATTAGCAACGACAATCAACCTGTCAGGAACTAGAGAAGTCATGGACGTAAATTCATTGTGGCAGACGATCGCTGAACACCCAGAGTTTTTTGCCATGCTAACTATTCCACCAGTGACGGCATTTGTTACGTGGGTGCATGTATGGATGGCGCTCAAGATGCTGTTTTATCCCATTAAGTTTTGGGGTATTCGTATTCCAAATTTTCCATTTTTTGGGTTACCAGGTATCGGCTGGCAAGGTATCGTCCCACGCAAGGCAGGCAAAATATCAGGGGTTATCGTTGATCAGACATTGTCAAAGCTCGGTTCATTAGATGAATTTTTTCAAGCGATGGAACCAGAGCAAATGGCGCTATTTGTCACTGATACGGTGGACAAAAATCTTGAGCCGTTGATTGATGAGATTATGCTGGATCATTCACCCGCATTATGGGGTAACCTGCCTTATGCCCTAAAGCGCCGTGTCTATGCCCAAGCCCATAAAGAGCTGCCTAGTATTATGCAGTCGCTGGTGACAGATTTGACGTATCATGTCGAAGATCTGGTCGATATGCGCAAGATGATCGTCAATACGATGGAGAACGATCGTCGTCTGATGGTCAATATGTTCTTGAAGGTTGGGCAAAAAGAGATCAATTTTATCTGGCACATCAGTGCTTTGATTGGCTTGGTGTTTGGTATTATCCAAATGTTTATATTTTTAGTGGTGCCGCAGCATTGGACGGTGCCATTTTTTGCTGCGATTTGGGGATTTTTGACCAATTGGATTGCCATTTGGATGGTATTTAATCCAATAGAGCCGCATTTTATCCCTTATTTGAAGCTTTTTGCGGTACAGGGTCGCTTTCCTTTTATCAAGCCAGTCATGCCTCATATCGCAAGGTATCGTCTGCAAGGTGGCTTTATGAAGCGCCAAGAGGAAGTGTCTGAAGTTTTTGCTGAGATTGTGGTAAAAGATTTGGTTACCCTTGAGAACATCATGAATGAGATGATGTATGGTGATCGCTCAGCGCAAACTCGTGAGCTGATGAAGTCGCATCTATATACGGTGCTTGAGTCACCAGTTATTAGTACGACATTGCGTGTGGGGCTGGGTCGCCGCGATTATGGACAGCTCAAAAACACTATTATTGATAAGTCGATTGTGGCGACTATGGTGCCACTGCGAGATCCTGAGCTAAATGAGAGTCGCGCCAGTAAGATTTTTGGTCTGTTTCGCGATAGAATAAGGGCGCTGACGCCCAGTGAGTTTCAGAATTTGCTGCGTCCTGCTTTTCGTGAGGATGAGATGACGCTGATTATCTTGGGTGGTCTGACTGGATTTTTGGCAGGGTGGCTGCATCTTGTGCTGGTGTTCTTTCCTTCGATGCAGTAATACTGATATCTTGAGTAATAAAACAGTGATAAGTATTTTTAAATGGTAACAAGCAACAATATCTAATAAAGTTTGTACAAATAAAAGAATATAAAATAAACCACAATTAAGCATTTTGTATCAACCATTCAGATTGATACGTCACAATGATAGTAGCGGGTTTTAGGTGCTTCTATAGCTATCGAAACCTCAGTTTTTAACCGTAAACTATGACCGCATAAAGGACTATTTAGCGTTTGCCAGTGGCTTACAATGCCATCGGTGAACCCTTAGTGGTATCCAAGGTAAACAAGGTTAGACCGTATGTTAATCACAGAATTGGGTTATTTTGCCTTGCTGGCCGCTTTTATACTGGCGATTTTGCAGGTGGTACTACCAACCATTGGTGTCATGCGCGATCACGTCGCTTGGCAACGTCTAGCACCAAGTCTTGCATGGGCGCAATTTGCGGCCATGGTCACATCATTTGCTGCACTGATGGCAGGCTTTTATTACAACGACTTTAGTCTCGTCTACGTCACTCAGCATTCCAATACGTTGCTGCCTTGGTATTACAAGCTGTCTGCAACGTGGGGCGGGCATGAAGGGTCATTGCTACTGTGGATGACCATTATGGCCACTTGGTGTGCGCTGGTGTCTTATTTTAGCCGCGGATTACCGCTGTCCATGCGTGCGCGTGTCCTTGTGATATTGGCAGGCGTACAGATGATGATGCTAGCGATGCTGATCTTTACCTCATCGCCATTTGATCGTACCTTGCCCAATTTGCCAGTTGATGGCGCGGATCTAAACCCTGTCTTGCAAGATTTTGGTTTGATTATTCATCCGCCGATGCTCTACATGGGTTATGTGGGTATGGTCGTGCCTTTTGCTTTTTGCATGGCGGCGTTGTGGGAAGGGCGTTTGGATGCGGTGTGGACACGCTGGTCGCGTCCGTGGGCGCTAGCTGCTTGGGGTTTCTTGACGGTTGGTATCGCACTTGGCTCATGGTGGGCTTATTATGAGCTTGGCTGGGGCGGCTGGTGGTTTTGGGATCCAGTAGAGAACGCCTCGCTGATGCCATGGCTGGCAGGTACGGCATTGCTACACTCACTTGCGGTCACTGAAAAGCGCGGTGTGTTCAAAGCGTGGACCATCATGCTGGCAATTTTTGCCTTTGCACTTAGTTTGCTAGGCACATTCCTTGTACGTTCAGGGGTGATCACTTCAGTCCATTCATTTGCTGCTGACCCGACGCGTGGTCTCGTTATTCTAGCCATTCTAGGCGTCATTATCGGCGGTGGTCTGCTGATGTTTGCAGTGCGTGGTTGGCGTTTGACGGTTGAGAGTCAATATCGACTGATCTCACGCGAATCATTCTTGGTGATCAATAACGTCATTATTTTGATTTCGACTTTGGTGGTATTGCTTGGCACGCTATATCCTATTATTGCCGACTCCTTTAACTTAGGTCAGGTATCAGTTGGCCCTCCATACTTCAATGCGCTATTTGTGCCATTGACATGGTTGCTGCTCATCGCGATGGGTATGGGCTCTAATATACGCTGGAAACAAGATAGCCGCCCACTATTGGGTGCTGGCATGGTTATCGCTGTGAGCAGTCTGGTGTTGGCGGCGATTATTGCCTATTTTACGAGTCCATCAGCGATGCTAAATATTGGCGTCACGTTGGCAGTGAGTTTCTGGGTGCTATTATGGATGGTTGTCGACTTTAGAGACAAAACCAAAAATGCACCGAGTCGATTAAACGGATTACGTCAGCTGCGTTTGAGCTATTGGGGTCAACAAATCGCCCATATTGGGGTCATCGTTGCAGTTATTGGGGTGGCCTTTACCAGTACGCTCAGTATTGAGCGTGACGTGGCGCTGGGACCAAATGATAGTGTCAATGTCCAAGGGTATGATTTTACCGTAAAAGGTTTTAGCGAAGTAAAAGGCAGTAACTTTGACGCCACACAAGCCGAGGTTACGGTCAGTAAAAACGGTCAAACGGTGACGACGCTACATCCTGAAAAGCGTAACTATATTATCAGTATGATGCCAATGACCGAGGCGGCGATTGATGCCAGTCTTATGCGTGATGTGTATGTCGCACTTGGTGAGCCAATTGCTGAGGACAGCAACGAATGGGCATTTCGTATCTATGTCAAACCGCTCATTCGCTGGATATGGCTAGGTGCGCTTATTATGGCGTTTGGTGCATTGCTCAGTATGCTAGACAATCGTTACCGTATTAAGAAAACCAGAACACCTGCGCAAATCGCTGCCAAAAAATCAGGCTTTGCTACGGTGGCAGATTTGGAATCGCAAGCTATCAAGACAGGGGATCAGTAACATGACGACCTCAAATAACACACCTGATAAACAGACTCAGCAAAGCAATAAGAATACCAAACGCAAAAAGTCGCTTAAATTAGGTTTTTTGATTCCGCTGGTGATTTTTATTGGTCTGGTTGCTATGCTGTATATGCGCTTGGGCAAACCGACCGATATCGTGACGAACACAGCACTTGAGCGTCCAGTACCCGCTTTTGAGCTGCCATTGTTATCCGATACCAGTCGTATCATGACCAATGATAACCTGCCTGATGAGCCGTTCTTGATGAATATCTGGGGATCATGGTGTCCTACTTGCATCATCGAGCATCCTTTCTTAATGAAATTGGAGGAGCGCGGTGTCAATTTGGTAGGTGTCAACTATAAAGATGATATTGGGGATGCCTTAGGATATTTGAATAAAGGCGGCGACCCGTTTTCGATGTCTATTCAGGATTTATCAGGGCAGTTTGCTTTAGATTTGGGACTGACTGGCGCGCCTGAGACTTTTGTCGTCGATGGTGAAGGGATTATTCGTCAGCATATTATCGGTGAGGTCAATGAGAGCAACTGGCAAAGCCGTATTGCGCCTTGCTTGATGGTGCTTAATGATGCCAATAATAATGGCGTCAGTTTAGAGCCAAGTCAGGTTGAGGAGGCGTGTCAATGATAGCCTGTCACATGAAATCCGTTACGATAAAGTTAGCAAGCTTGCTTATCGCTTGTCTATTCAGTATGGCCAGTTTTGCTGCTATCGACGTCTATGATTTTGACTCTGTACAGCAAGAAGCCCAGTATCGTGGTCTTATCGAAGAGCTGCGCTGTCCAAAATGCCAGAACCAAAACCTAGCAGGCTCTGACGCCCCAATTGCCCAAGACTTAAAGCAAAAAACCTACGATTTGGTCAAAGATGGTCGTAGCGATGGTGAGATTCGCGCCTATATGCAGGAACGTTATGGCGACTTTATCAGCTATAAGCCACCAGTGCGTCCTTCAACGTGGATCTTATGGTTTTTCCCACCATTATTGCTCATCATCTTGTTAGTAGGTTGGTTTTGGCAAAGTAAACGACGTCAGCTTGTTGCCAGTGGTGCAAGCGGCATGACAGCAGATAATACCGCTGAGGCGCTATCTGTTGCCGAAAAAGCGGAGCTTGAGCGCTTATTGTCACGTGCTGATAATAAAGACGTTCACGATATTACAAACCTTGGAGACAAAAAATGATGATATTCTCTACGGTTGGCTTATTTATTGCGCTGAGCTTACTGACCGCTTTGCTACTTGCAGTTATCGCCATAAAACCATGGTTAAAAGCGCCGCGTACGCATAGTAAGCCTTTGGACAATCAGCTATTAGGTATCAACGTTGCCGTATTTCGTGAGCGCTTAGCAGAGCTGAAAACAGATAAAGACAGTGGTATCATTGATGAACATCACTATCAAAACCAAAAGCTTGAGCTTGAACGTCAGCTTTTGGATGCTCAGCGTGAAGTGACACCGATGGTGACCCCTGGTATCAAAAGCCGATTGATCATTGTCTTTTGGGTACCTGTGCTGACTGCCATGGCGTACTTGATGGTCGGGGATCGCACGCCTGTTTTTGAGCTTTGGGCAAGCGAAGACAAAGTTGGTCAAGTGGCGGATGACTTATTGACTGGTAAGATCGATCAACCACCTGCGTGGGCGATTGAAGATGGCAATCAGCTGATTAGTGCCATGCAGACCAATGTCTATCGCCATGCGTACGATTACAATCGTTGGATGCGCCTATCAGAGTTGTTCTTATCATTAGAGGCGACCGATTCAGCACTAGAGGCCTTATCACGTGCTTATCGTTTGTCACCTGATAATGAAGAGATTGCGATTACTTACGCGCAGATTAATTTCTTTGCTAATAAGGGGCAGCTAGACGAAAATAGTCGCCGAGTATTAGAAAATGTATTGGCCACAAATCCTGAGCATGAAGGCGCGCAAATGCTCATGGCAATGGGTGAGGCGCGAGCAAATAACTTTGATCAAGCACAAGGCTGGATCAAACGCTTGCGTGACAGTATTTCTGCCAAACCAGGCGATCATACGCAGGCGCTATCCAGTCTAGATGAGCTCAGTGCCAATGTGACCATGCAGCAGCAACAAGCGTCTGAGGGCATTGAGGTGACCGTCAAGATTAATTCAAGCCTACTGCCATTGGTCAAAGCCGATGACGTGCTGTTTGTGGCGATTCGTGATGTGAATGGTGGCCCGCCATTTGCTGCCAAGCGTTTGCCAATTAGTGCGATTAAGCAGGGCGAGGCTACTATTAGCCTAAGCGATCTTGATGCGATGATGCCAGAGCGTACGCTAAGATCAGCCCGTTCTGATAAGGTTGAGTTGGCTGTCATTGCGCGCATTAGTCACAGCGGCACAGCTATCGCAGAGTCAGGAGATTTATCAGGTAATCCTGTTGTGATTCGTGCCGACCAAAATCAGGCCAATGTAGAAATCAATCAACAAATCCCCTAGTATTAGGGTTGGTTATTGTGAGTATTTTTCATATAAATGCTGTTGACCACAAAAGGCTTAACAGTGTTATATGGAAAGATAAGTCATGGCAACTTATGACCCTAATTAGAAAAAAACTTGAGGTTTGTCAGGTCACAAGGTAAGGTGTCTTGGCAATCAATTAATCCCTAAGTTGTAGTAATCTCAAAATCCCATTGAATTCAGGAGAGTCGTGTAATGATGCGTATTATTTTGCTAGGTCCACCAGGCGCCGGTAAAGGTACTCAAGCCCAGTTTATTTCTCAGGAATATGATATTCCGCAGATATCGACGGGTGATATGCTACGTGCTGCTATCAAAGAAGGCAGCGAGCTTGGCAAAAAAGCCAAAGATATCATGAATGCTGGTGGTCTGGTTTCTGATGACCTCATTATCAATCTCGTAAAAGAGCGTATTGCAAAGCCTGACTGTGCCAACGGGTGTATTTTTGATGGTTTTCCACGCACTATTCCTCAAGCGCAAGCCCTTGCCGATGCTGATGTTGCCATCGATCACGTGGTAGAGATTAGTGTGCCCGATGATGAGATCGTTAATCGTCTGTCTGGTCGTCGTCAGCATCCAGGTTCAGGCCGTGTATATCACGTGCAGCACAACCCACCAAAGGTTGAGGGCATCGATGACGTAACGGGCGAAGCACTTATCCAGCGCGAAGATGATCAAGAAGCGACCATTCGCGACCGTCTGTCGACTTACCATGAGCAAACATCTGCATTGGTTGGTTTTTATCAAGAAAAAGCCGCCGAAGGCGCAGATTCACCAAACTACGATAAGTTTGATGGCACGCAAGATATCGAAGAGGTTAAGCAGCAGATTTTGTCTGCGTTAAAAGGCTAATGTTCGATTTTAGCTAATTAATTTAACCAGTCGATGTGGTCGTTGAAGACCCTGTTTAATAGCAGGGTCTTTTTTATGGCTAATATTTATATATTGGATAATTTTATCTTCTATAAAAAGCATTCAGCATATTGCTGACTCATGATTGAAAATCACCCACAAAAAAACCGCTTACTCATTATGAGTAAACGGCCTTTTATCAAATATACGACTCGTAGAGCTCATATATTTTTGGTTAGCGCTTAAGCATTACCTTGAGCATCAACTTGTGCTTGCTGCTGGCTTTGTGCATAAGCTTGGTCAAAGTTCACAGGTGCAAGCAATAGCTGCGGGAAGCTACCACGCGTCACGATGTCGCTGATGACTTCACGGGCATATGGGAACAGCACGTTAGGGCAGTATGCACCCAAGATTTGACCGATTTGATCTTCTGGGATGTCTTTTAACAAGAAGATACCTGCTTGATGTACTTCAGCGATAAATGCCGCTTCTTCAGCATTTTTTGCCGTGACGCTAACGGTTAGGACGATTTGGTAATGATCGTCATCTAATTTTTCAGCATTGCTAGACAAATTGATATCAAGCTCTGGGTTCCACTCTTTGGTGAATACGCTTGCGCCTGGTACTTCAAGTGACATATCTTTTACATAGATACGCTCTAGTGCCAATTGTGGTTGTGCTTGTTCTTCAGCCATGATAAATCCTCTAAAATTAAATCAAATAATGGGGCAAACTACGATCTTAAAAAAGCATTGTAATATAAACCAAGATCAAATCTCGATGTTTTTTATGGTTACGTCTCACTATGGCTTTTGAGTCTGCCACTGTCCATCTTCAAATCAATAAAGACAGACAGTAAAGCAAGGTAGCAGATTAACCCGCTAATAGCTCGTCAAGTTTGCCTTGCTGGTTCATTTGATTCAGCTCATCAAAGCCGCCGACAAAGGTTTCACCAACGAAAATTTGTGGCACAGTGCGATAGTTATTGGTTTTTTTCATCAGCGCTTGACGATCTTCACTACTCATGTCATGCATGCTGATTTCTTCGTAATCAACGCCTTTGGTTTTTAGTAGCTGCTTTGCATTTGAGCAGTATGGGCAGATAGGGGTCGTATAAACTTTAACAGATACAGTCATGGTAAATCCTTATTTATAAATTTATGAGATAACAAACTTATTATAGACAGCCTGATAAATTATCATAGTCTAAGTATTGATAGAATCTGTTATCAATGAGTAAAGGCAAATGTATTCGATTCTGCTCATACTAAAGTGGGGATGAGCATGACAAATTCAAGCCGTCTTAGTTTAAAACCCTCAGTAGCAGTATAAACAGGATATAAAAAAAGACACCTATTGCTAAGGTGTCTTTTTATTTTGCTATCGTTAATCAGATGCTTTTTTTAGTCAGAAGCTATATTTTAGCCAATCTACTATTTGCTTAAACTAGGCTTGGTCTTAGCTTTGTTTTTTGATTTAGCGTCTTTTACACCAACCAATGGCATACCAGCGCATTGCCAGCCGCCAATACCGCCCTCTAAACGATAGACACTGTCTTTACCAATCATCTGAATCGCAGCGCCTGCTTGCACACCCATATCGCAGATAATAATCACTGGCTGCTCAATCGCACGAATCTCTGCTAAGCGCTCTTTGAGATCAGTGAACGGTATGTTGCGGCTGCCTTGAATATAACCCGATTCAAACTTCTTCTTGGCGCGAATATCGATCAGCTGCGCGTTCTGAGAGTTGACCATCATGCCAAGGGTGTTGGGCGATATTTTTCTACCGCTACGTTTGTTTTCAATGGTAAAAAACAGGATAGCAAGTACGGCTAATATACCAAATAAAAACGGGTGGTTGCCCACAAATTCCAGCGCACGATCCAAACCATACCTCCAAAAAAATAGGTGTTCTATTGAGCTGAGAAGCCAGCCCAATGATAGTGAACAAGGCGCTATTATACCGATAAGGCCATCTATAGTAAACGGGCGATGACACGGTCAATAATCAATCTATCATTTTGCCTTTGAAATGACGTTAATTGGGCTTAATAAGGCTTAGTATCAGCTTCCTCTCGTAGCGTCACGAGATTTTCAACGCGGCGCTGTAATACGGTACCGTCAGCCACGGCTTGCCACAGCGCGCAGCCTTTGCTGTTATGGGTGTGACGACAGTCACGGAATTGGCAACTGCCAGCTAGTGGTGCCAGCTCAATAAAGCCTGAGATGATATCGTCAGGTGTGAGGTGCCAAATGCCATACTCACGGATACCTGGTGTATCAACGATGCCGCCTTGCGTCAAATCCTCGGGGTTAAATGGTAACAATCGGCTTGTCGTTGTCGTATGCTGACCAAGCTTAGAGTTTTGCGAGATGATATTGACGCTTTGACCAGACTCGGGAAGTAGGGCGTTAATAAGGCTGCTTTTGCCAACACCAGACTGCCCTGCAAAAATGACCAGCTTTTTGTCTATGTAGCGTTTTAGCTCATCGAGACCTTCTTGCTCGTCGCTTTCGGCGATATTTTCGGGGCAATCGACTGAGGTCAGAACACTTTCATAACCAAGTGCGGCATACTGTGCCAATAATTCACTCGTATCGACGCCGTTTTCTTGTGCCAACAGATCGGCTTTGTTAAGGACGAGCAGTGGTTTGACGCCCGCGTGATGGCAGACGACCAGATAGCGATCGATCAAAGTAGGAGCGGCGGCAGGCAATGGCGCAAAGACGATGGCCAGAATATCAACATTGGCGGCAACAGGTTTGAGCTTATGATAACGGTCAGGGCGAGAGACCAATGAGGTACGCGGTTTGACGGCTTCAATACGCCCAAAGCCTGTGTTGGAGTCGGCACTCCAGCGCACTTGGTCACCTGCCGCAAGCATAGGCAAGTTAGTGCGTACATGGCAGCGCCAAATATCGCCGAGCTCAAGCGTTTGCCAAAATGGCTCTGGATCATCAGGGGCAATCTCTGGCTGCTCAGGTATCACCGCAGGTAGGCTTGTGACTTGTACTTCTAATTGCTTACCGTAATGCGCCATGACCACGCCATCCATCAAGCTGTCATCGATGCTGTCTTGACTTAACAATTGCTGCTTGTCGATGCGACGAATCTGTTGTTTGGTCAGTTTGCGTTGCCGGATTAATGCCATGGGTTTTAACCTATTATAAAAATATTGCTAAGTGTAGCGTGAAAATTTGCTAACATACAGCCTAAAGCGTCTGCGTCAGACAGGGGTTTTGTAATATGAGAGCTGTTTTTAGATGCTCCGAATCAATCCTTTTATTATAATAGCTTCTGATCAGAGATATTCACGTGTAATACGTTTTTTTAAACTGTACCAACATTTAATGACCATAGGATACTGTATGACTACCGGTGACCATCCCAATAAGATTAAAATCAAAAATCAAGGCAAAAAAGGGCTGGTGTGGATTGATTTAGAAATGACCGGACTTGATACCTTAAACGATGAGATTATCGAAATTGCCACTGTCGTGACTGACGAAGATTTGAATGTGCTTGCTGAAGGGCCTGTGTTTGCGATCAAGGTATCGGATCAAGTCTTAAATAAGATGGATGACTGGAATACCAAGCAACATGGTCAGTCAGGATTGGTCGACCGTGTGCGTCGTAGCACGGTGACATTGGCGGAAGCGGAAGCTGAAACCATCAAGTTTCTGAGTAAATGGGTCGATAGTGGTAAATCGCCAATGTGCGGCAACTCTATCTGTCAAGATCGCCGCTTTATGGCGCGCCAAATGCCAGAGCTTGAGCGCTTCTTTCATTATCGTAACCTTGATGTATCGTCAATTAAAGAGCTGTGTTTCCGCTGGCGTCCTGACATTCTAAAGAACTTTGAAAAAGGGGGCAGTCATTTAGCATTGGATGATATTCGCGACTCTATTCGTGAGCTAAAGCATTATCGTCAGCATTTCTTTAAATTGATGGATTAGATAGCGAGCGATAAGCAGTTCAAGATTGTAGTAAACGTAAAAAGGGTCTGTTGAACTATCAACAGACCCTTTTTGAACTGAAGAGATATTTTTTAAGATGCATTGTTTAAAACGCCATTAAGTTTAAAGCGCCATTAAACGCATTTTAGCGAATAAGACATTCAAACTCATATAACTCAAACTCAGTATCATTACTGCTTAAATTGTTACTATTCAAACGGTCATCTAAATGCTGGTCATCTGTCACTGCACCAATCACAGCGCTTACTTTCGGCTGGCGAGTGTCTTTATCTAGCAAGCGCCAATCACCAAGCACGTAGCGCTTTTTATCAGCAGTCGCCTGATGAATATCTGGACGATGCGTATGTCCGTGCAATAAAGCATCGCTGTCAGTAATGGCCTGACGTACGGCCTCATCATTCACATCCATGATATAAGCCGCTTTAGTAGCATTGTTCTGCTGGCTTTTTTTGCGCATGTTGTCTGCGATGGCTAAGCGTTTCTCTAACGACTTATTAAGCAGATACCACTGAGTCAGACGATTACGCATAATTTTGCGAAAGAGTTGATATTTCTTATCATCGATACAGAGTGCGTCACCGTGCTCTAAACGATAATTCTGCTGACCAACAGTCAAAGTATACGGCTCGCTTATCAGCTCACCACCGAACAGATTGCAAAACGGCTGTCCTAACAAAAAATCACGGTTGCCGTGCATGACTAATATTTCACAGCCATTGATACGTAGCTGTTTTAGCTTTGCAATCAATGGGGTTAGCCAATGCGCCATCTGCTCGTCTTCTGACCTTTTTCCTTTTAATAGGGATAAATACATATCATCACCCAGCCATACCTCAAACCAGTCGCCCAATATAAAGAGGCGTTTGAGCGCGGGCAGAGCAAGACAGTCATCGAGCAGCGCCAAAAAAGCCTGCACTAAGGCAGGCTCTTGAGGCGATAAATGCAAATCGCTAATCAATACTTGCCGCACTTGATGAGGGCGGGTCGTGATTAAATGATTAAAACGTTGCATTTATCTTGATCCTCGTGACTTATCGTATGGCGAGCATTACTTAGTAAGTTCTACTAGAAAATGCTCGCTCATTCACAGCTATCGCTAAGTAACTACTACTGACTAGCTGCTATTGAATGACTATTACTGAGTAATGATGGTTGCTGAGTTGATAACAACTGGCTCTTTTGGCACATCAGCATGCATGCCGAAACGACCAGTTGGAACGCCTTTCATTTTTTCGATCACATCCATACCGCTGGTGACTTTACCAAATACAGTGTAACCCCAACCTTGCATATTTTTGCCAGAGTGGTTTAGGAAATCATTGTCTTTTACGTTGATGAAGAATTGGCTAGTTGCTGAATGTGGATCTTGGGTACGCGCCATGGCGATAGTACCTTTGTCGTTTTTCAAACCATTATCCGCTTCATTTTCGATAGGCGCGTTGGTTGGTTTTTCATTCATCTCAGCGTCCATTCCGCCGCCTTGAATCATGAAACCATCAATAATGCGATGGAAAATCGTACCGTCATATTGACCAGATTTTACGTAGTTCAAAAAGTTTTCTACGGTCTTTGGTGCTTTTTCTTCGTTGAGTTCGATAACGATCGCACCCATATTGGTGTCAAGTTCTACTACTGGTGGCATGTCTACCATGGGATATTCCTTTTTGATTGCAGCGCCTTAAATGATGCTGTCAAGTGGTGGTTAAAAGTTGGTTGTTAAAAAGTTACGGGTAGTCTAACGGCTTTTTTATCCCGTGTCATGTATCAGGCTGTTAATGCGTTTGCAAAAGCTGATAGAATAACGCAACTTTAGCCATTTTTGATCAGCTTTGACAAATTGTGATAATGCGGTCGCACTATCTGAGTTTTTATATCCCAATTTATTTTAATAATTTATTTTGAACGTTTTGTGATGCGTGATGGCACATATCACAAATTGACAATTTGCGTTAGGAGCAATATCCGATGAGTGAGCACTCAAGCAACAATGCACAAAAAGACGAAGTAAAAAACGACTTTATTCGTAATATCATTCGTGACGATGTCAATGCGCAAAAGTATGAGCAAATTGTCACACGTTTTCCGCCTGAGCCAAATGGTTACTTGCATTTAGGTCACGTAAAATCCATCTGCCTAAACTTTGGTGTGGCCAAAGAGTTCGGCGGTGTGTGCAACCTGCGTTTTGATGACACCAACCCAACTGCTGAGAAGCAATATTACATCGACAATATTAAGAACGATGTGCAGTGGTTAGGTTTTGAGTGGGCAGGCGAGGCGCATCATGCCTCAGGTTATTTTGATCAGTTGCATGCATGGGCAATCCAGCTGATTGAGCAAGGCGACGCTTATGTTGATTTGCAAACTCCTGAACAAATCAAAGAAAACCGTGGTTCATTTAATGAAGCGGGAACACCTTCACCATATCGTGATGCCAGTGTTGAAGAAAACCTAGCGCTTTTCAACGATATGAAAGACGGTAAATACGCTGAAGGAAAGGCTATTTTGCGCGCCAAGATTGATATGGCTAGCCCAAATATGAACCTACGTGATCCTGTTATCTATCGCGTGATGCATCAAGAGCATCATCAGACTGGTAATAAATGGTGCATCTATCCGATGTATGATTTTGCTCATCCACTCTCGGATGCGTTAGAAGGAATTACCCATTCATTATGTACGCTTGAGTTTGAAGATCACCGTCCATTCTATGATTGGGTTATCGAAAAAATTGGCTTTGACGTACCACCACATCAGTACGAGTTTAGCCGCTTAAACGTTGATCATACATTGACCAGTAAGCGTAAGCTGAAGCAACTGGTAGATGAAGGTATCGTCAGTGGTTGGAATGATCCTCGTATGCCGACCGTCGCTGGCATGCGTCGCCGTGGTTACACGCCAGAGGGCTTGCGTGATTTTTGTGAGCGTGTGGGTGTGACCAAAGCGGATAGTGTGGTTGATTTCCGTTTGCTAGAGTTTAGCGTTCGTCAATCGTTAGAGACGACTACTGGTCGGGGTATGGCAGTCCTAAAGCCATTAAAAGTGACCATCACTAACTTTAGCGAAGCGGTCAGCAGCTGGGAGTCGCAAAAAGCCGATAGCGTCAATGCACGTTTTGACGATGCGACGCAGACGCTTTGGTTGACTCAGCCGAACCATCCTAACGTCGATATGGGTGAGCGTGAGATTCCATTCACCGAAACGCTATACATTGACCAAGGTGATTACGAGATTGAGCCGCCAGCAGGCTATAAGCGTCTCTCTCCAGAAAAGCCAGAGATTCGTCTGCGTAATACTTATGTGCTAGCCGTCACTGAACATATCACTGATGAAAATGGCAATGTCGTTGAGCTAAAAGCGACGATTGACCCTGCTACTTTGGGTAACAACCCTGAAGGGCGCAAGGTCAAAGGTGTGATTCATTGGGTATCAGCCAGTCAAGGTGTGCCAGCGACAGTACGCATGTACGAGCAGCTATTCAGTGCTGAGGACCCAAGTGGCGTCGCTGATGTTCATCAAGCGCTAAACCCGAACTCGCTCACTGAGCTAAATGCAGTAGTTGAACCATCTTTGGTCAATGCAGATGCTGGCACGCGCTTCCAGTTTGAGCGTGAAGGTTACTTCATCTCTGACAGCGAAGATCACAGCACTGATAAGCCAGTATTTAACCAAATCGTTAGCTTACGTGATAGCTATAAGCCAGCTTAATTTATGTTGGCTTAGTATTTAAAAGTATGCTTATCCAAATAGATATTTTGAAATAATACTGAACAATAGTAGTTTGCAAGTTAGCCCATTTCTAGTACGCTAGGAATGGGCTTTTTTATGTGCAGTTATAAAGTTAAGTATGATTATGGTGCGAATTTTGCTTATGGGATGCAGGTATGGTGGTTTAATTATTTATCAAAGCTACTTGTCCATAAAATTCATTAAAAAATTTGTCCATCAGCTTAGAGGTAAATGGAATAACCGCATTACAATCCGTCACAAGACATTCATAACCAGTTTGTTAAGATAAAGTCAGTTTTTACGGATGTGCTTTATGTTATATTTGATAGCTGAGCACGTCGATGACAATAATAGAACGCGAGGCCGACGTGTCGATATAAGCGTTCATTCACATAGCTAAGGAATCAAGCATGGCACATTTACGTTTAGGCGATACCGCACCAAACTTTGACGCTGCGACCACAGAAGGCGATATTAATTTCCACGAGTGGGCAGGCGATCATTGGGTGGTTTTTTTCTCACATCCTTCAGATTATACGCCAGTATGTACCACTGAGCTTGGTCGTACCGCAGCACTAGGCGGTGAGTTCCAGAAGCGCAATGTTAAACCAATTGCGCTATCGGTTGATGGTTTAGAAGATCATAAAGGTTGGGTAAGTGACATTGAAGAAACCCAAGGTACTGCTGTCAATTTCCCTATCATTGCAGACCCTGAGCGCAAGGTTGCAGATCTTTATGACATGATTCATCCAAATGCTGACAATACAGCGACGGTCAGAAGTGTGTTTATTATTGATCCTAAGAAAAAAGTACGCTTAACACTGACTTATCCAGCCAGCTGTGGCCGTAACTTTGATGAGATTATTCGTGTGATTGATGCGATGCAATTGTCTGATGAATATAACGTAGCAACGCCTGTTGATTGGAAAGATGGCGACGACGTTATCATTCCTCCAAGCGTGAAAAACGAAGATATCGCTGCTAATTATCCTAAAGGTCATACCGAAATTAAGCCTTATTTACGTACCACACCTGCGCCTAACAAATAAGTTAAATGCATGTGGTATTGATAAGTGATTAAGAATTGCTCAAAAATTAAAAGCCCTATAACGGAATGTTATGGGGCTTTTTGTTATTCAAACTCTCATCAGAACAGCGAGCTCAATAAGGTTTTGCTATGATGAGCAGAGTAGGCTATAACTGTTATATAGCGTGTTGATATTCTGAGCCATACGCTATATGCAATAACCATAATAAAGCCTATCAGCGCTAAGTCGCTTTGAGTCCAACTTACAAGGAGTTTGCCATGAAAAAACTATACGTCACTCGTACTGCCCCCAATCCACGTAAAGCACTTATTCTATTAGCATCGAAAGGTATCGATGTCGATGATATAGATGATATCGACTTAGTAGACATTGACTTTGCGGCTGATGAGCAGATGTCAGATGAATTTACTAAAATGAATCCAATGCAGACAGTGCCGGTACTAACGCTAGATGATGGTACGGTGCTCAATGACTCACAAGCGGTATGTGAGTATCTTGACCGCGTGTATGGCGAGCGCTCGGTGATGGGCAATGATGTGGTGCAGCGTGCGCAAGTGTGCTCTATGCGCCGTATTGCTGAATTTGAAGTGCTGTATAACTTTATGCTGGCGTTTCAACACAGTCATCCATCTAAAGCACAACGTGTTGAACAAGTGCCAGAATTTGTTGCGCCATCAATTGCCCGTGCTGTCAAAGCCATGGGGTATTTTGAGACAATCCTAGAAGGTCGTGAGTATCTGGTGGGTGAGCAATTGAGCTTTGCAGATATCGTGCTATATTTGGGCTTAGATTTTGGTAAAGTGCTCAAAGTTGATCCGAATGAGCAAGGCAAAAACTTAGCCCGTTTTTATCAAATGATGAATGAGCGCTTTAGTATCAAAAACATGGCTAAAGCTAAGCCTGCGGAAATCAATGATTAGATAAAGAGATACATCGCAAGTTCTATTGTTTTTAGATGCTTGCTCATTAAAGATAATATCGGGGATAGCTAATATGTATTAGCTATCCTTTTTTTGTCCATGAAATTAACGACATTAGATAGCAGAGTAATAAAAGAATTTCAAACATAATAAAAATCAACATTTTATTACATAAGCTAATAATGCTCGGTCTATAGTGGTTAATTTAACGTGATTATAATAACGATATTCCAGAACAGTTAATTAAATGTTTCTTCAAAAGATGCAAGACCAGCAAGTATATAGAAATAAGTAATCGAGAAAATTGATATACGCTTACTAAGAGGTTCGTAATATGGTAGGTAGAGCCAAAAAATCAGCACTGACAACGTTTTTATTGCCAAGTATTGTGGCGGTGAGCCTCATACTAGGCGCTTGTCAAAAAGAAAACACGGCTCACGACAATGAAGGATCAGGTATCTCCAATACTGGTGAAAAAGTAGACTCACTAGCGATTGAGGATAGGGCCTCAGATACCAACTCAGCAACTACTGAATCTGGCTCGACGACATTTACTCCCGAAGAAAAGCTGATGAATACTTTGTCTCGTCATCGTTGGAGCTTGGTTAGGGCAACGGATGCCAATGAGCAGCCTATAAGTGAGCTTACAGATATCGATGGTCAGGGGACTCTGGTATTTAATCCAGAAACACTTATCTATAGTGTCGGTTGTAATACAATAAGCGCTGCTTATCAGCTGCAAGGACATACATTGAGTATCGAGGAGGGAATGAGCACCAAAATCTCCTGTAGCGATCTTGATATGGCAGAAAACACATTAAATACATTAATGCTAGGAAATAGTGAGTTAAAAATAGATCAAAGTGACAGCCCAGTATTGACTCAGTTTACCAACGATAATGTCACTTTGGTATGGAATGGCAGACTCACACCACAAGCGAAATACAATAGTAAGGGCGAGACGGTATTTTGGGCAGTGAATGCCAAAGAAGTCAATTGTGATATGAATGGTGAAAAGCAGTGTCTCCAAGTTAGGCCCGTCACTTACAACGACCAAGGTGTCAAAGTTCGTGAAGGGAAGTGGAGAGTATTTGCGGGAGAAATAGATGGATACCAGCATGACGGTATGCACGAAGAAGTATTACGATTGCAGCGCTACCGATTAGAGACTAACGAATTAATAGAGTCAGATGAGACAACAGAAAATGATAATGATGATGAAAAGTATGCATATGTACTCGACGCTGTCATTGAAAGTGCAGTCGTAGAGTAGTCCGCTATAATTTCGTCTTGCAAATGATAAAGTGACAGTGCTGGTACTCATAAAAAAACACGCATCCAATAGCGTGTTTTTTTATTGTCTCACTATTTTAATGCCTATTGGTTTTGAAGCTTGTCTGCTTTAACGCCTATCTTTAACGCAAGTTACCCAAATCTTCTTCGGTCAAACGCCAACGACCCTTTTTCTTAGAGCCACCGCGTCCTCGCATAGAGCTATTAAGTAGTATTTTATTCATAGAATGGCTTGAGTGCGCATGACAAATAGCACAGGCAAGACCATCGGCTGCATCCTGCTGTGGTACGACTTCTAACTGTAGTATGCGGCAAACCATCTCCTGCACTTGCTCTTTAGCAGCAGCACCATAGCCGCACACCGCTTGTTTGATCTGCCGAGCAGTATACTCTGACACTTCTAAATCCAAGGCGACCATCGCTGCAATAGCCGCGCCTCGTGCTTGCCCAAGCTTGAGTGCAGAATCAGGGTTTTCTGCCATAAAGACTTGTTCGATAGCTGTATAAATAGGCTCGTCAGCATATTTTAAATGATGCTGCGTGATGCGGGTCAATCCATTAAAAATACGTTTGAGGCGTTCAGGCATCTCTTTGGTATCTGTGCGAATCGTGCCTGCATCGATATAAGTGAGCTTATCACCCGTCTGCTGGACTATTCCATAACCCGTCATACGTGACCCTGGGTCGATCCCGATAATAATTGCCATAGTATTCCGTCTTGCTTACATTTTGTTTTATGGCTTAAAAATCAGCCGTAAGTTTGATAGTATAGCAACCAATCCCCATATACATCATATGTTAGCCATTTTAATTTGCATGGCGCTCAATTTATTGGTTTTTATTTTATAGGACGACACTTTATGGGTCAGATAGTTGGTATAGCCATCGTTTGGTTTATTATCGAGATGCTACTGTGGTATTTGCTTGCTCAATTCATGAGCGGCTGGTGGGTATTCATGTGGTTTATTGTCGCAGCAGTGATCGGTATCTCTCTTGTGCGTAAAGGTATGGCTTCTTTGAATCCAATGGCTCAGCAGATGAAAGCAGGTGGTATGATGAATCCTGCAATGCGTCCACCAGAGTCCACCATGATTAAGAGCATTGCCATGGCAGTCGCTGGTATTTTGCTACTTATTCCAGGTGTGCTGAGTGATGTGCTCGCGCTACTCGTGATATTGCCACCAGTACAAAAGAAACTCAAAGACTTTGCCAATAACTATGTCATGAACAATCAGCAAAAAATGATGGAAATGATGGCAAAACAGATGGGTGGTCAAATGGGCGGCGGCCAAAATCCGTTTGGTGGTATGGGTGGTCAGAATCCATTCAGTGGCGCAGGCGGTATGAATAACCAAAATCCATTTGGTCAACAACAGCAAAACCCGTTTGGTGACGTATTCAAACAACATACGACTGTTGATGGTACGGCCAAAAACATCCCTAAAGATGTGAAAAAAATTACCAAATCTGCTAATGATGAGTAATGATGATTTATTCATTTATTAGGCATAGAAAAAGCCCCTTCCGTCATTAACGAAAGGGGCTTTTTAGTGGCAGTAAATACACTAATTATAAAGAACATATTTACAAACCGAATGAAACAACCGAAGTGCCGCTGTAAGATGGTGACCCATGAACCGTGAAGTTCAGGGCGGATGCGTCATCATCTCTGCAGGTTTCCTGATACACCGCAAGCGGTGCAGGCATACACAATGAGACGATAGGTACCACATCCTGGTAAAGCATTATCGGCTCAGGGAATAAACATCTACTAGCCAACACTTCAGAATAGATTCATCTTAACCAATGAGATGAATGATTGCAAGTATGATTTACAGATTGATACGCAGTATTGTTACCTGATATCTGTGATAGGTTTTGGGCTTTTGATAACGATACAAACCCCATCATTTTTTAGTGAAAAATTGTCAGTTTTTCAGCTATTTTAAGATATGTGTTAATATAGAGGGCTTTCCATACCCTAACATAGCATTAAAGGCGTTCATTCACTCGAGGAGCGGTAATATATGACCAGTACCCAGCAAGCATCAGAATCTATTGACGACAATCAGGCGCAGCAGATCAGCAGTAAGCAAGAAGACGGCGCACAGAATAAAAAAACGCCGCATGTCTTAATGATATTAGACGGCTTCGGTCATCGTGAAGAAGATAAAGATAACGCCATTGCTGCGGCAGACATGCCAAATCTAGATAGAATTTACCAAAAATACCCTCATGGACTGATTTCTGCTTCAGGAGAAGATGTGGGTCTGCCAGATGGTCAGTTTGGTAACTCAGAAGTTGGCCACATGAACTTGGGTGCTGGCCGTGTTCTTTATCAAGACTCGACTCGCATCTCAAGTGAGCTTGCCAATCGCGAATTCTACAAAAACGAAGCATTGGTTGACGCAGTAAAAGCGGCCAATGAGCTTGGCGGCAACGTACATATTATGGGTCTGCTCTCAGACGGCGGTGTTCACTCACATCAAGACCATATCGAAGGCATGTGTCACTCAGCGTTGGTCCATGGTGCCAAAAACGTCTTTATCCATTGCTTCTTAGACGGCCGTGATACCCCGCCTAAATCTGCGGATAAATACATCAATCGTCTACGTGATTATATCGATAAATTGAATGCTCATTATGAAGGCGGGCGCGTACAGATTGCCAGCATCATCGGTCGCTACTATGCAATGGACCGAGACAACCGCTGGGATCGCGTACAAAAAGCTTATGAGCTGATCACTGAAGGTAAGGCAGATCGCTTGTCGACACGTGCGGACGGTGCTGTCCAAGCGGCTTATAAGGCACGTGAGACTGACGAATTTATCAGCCCGACGACTGTCATCGGACGTGATGAGGTGCCTTATACCGTCGAAGACAATGATGCGCTGATATTTATGAACTTCCGTGCCGACCGTGCCCGTGAGCTTGCCCAAGCCTTTGTTTTACCTGATCATGAGTTTTCAGGTTTTGCCCGTCAAAAGCAGCCAAAACTTGCCGCCTTTGTGATGTTGACCAAGTACTCAGACGTTTTGGCGGATAATCCAAAAACCAGCATCGCTTACTATCCAACGTCTTTGGCCAACACCTTGGGAGAGTATTTGCAGGATCAAGGTAAAACACAGCTACGTATCGCGGAAACTGAGAAATATGCGCATGTGACGTTTTTCTTTAGTGGTGGCCGTGAAGAAGAGTATGAAGGCGAGACGCGTATTTTGGTACCATCTCCAGATGTCGCGACTTATGACTTGAAGCCTGAAATGAGCGCACCCGAAGTCACAGATAAGTTAGTAGAAGCGATTGAGTCTGGCAAATATGATGTGCTAGTAGTCAATTATGCCAATGGGGACATGGTAGGGCATACAGGTATCTTTGACGCTGCGGTCCAAGCCGTAGAAGCCTTGGATGTCTGTGTGGGCCGTGTCGAGTCGGCAGTAAAAGCGGCTGGCGGTGACATGCTTATTACGGCTGATCACGGTAACTGTGAGCAAATGCAAGACTACGAAAGTGGTCAAGTACATACTCAGCATACGACAGAGCATGTACCGCTGATTTACGTAGGCACACAAAAACTACAGGTACGTCGTGGCGGTAAGCTCAGTGATGTAGCACCGACTATTTTGGCACTAATGAATGTTGATGCACCCACCGAAATGACTGGTGAGAGTTTATTGGTTTCAGCATCTTAAGCCAGTTGTCTCAGATTATCCGTACATCGGATAATCTGTAAAGACATGGCTCGTTAGATGAATGATATAAACTAGAAAAGGGAGGGGTAGCTATTACCTTTCCCTTTTTTTATGATGTATTTTGCTTGATGATTTGCAAAACTGCCCTAGTTTGAGAGAGGCCTTTGGTGTTAACTTATACGGTAATACATAACAATAACTTTATACATTCTATTATTTAAATGAGTTTTTTATGCATCCTATCTCTTTTGTGTGCGCATCTTTGTCTAAACAATTAGACCAACGAGTGATGAAGTCGTCGCTAGCGACCATTATGTCCAAACCCGTATACTTCAAGTTTATAGGCTTTAAGCCCAGTCTAGCAATAGGTTTGCTTGGATTGTGTGTTGTCAGTATGGACGCGCAAGCAGCAGTGACCTCAGTCGGTGATGCTAGTCCGACATCAAGCCTACAGCTTATCAGTTTGAATGCCGATGATATAGTGGCTGAAGATGATACTGAGATGCTGAATGCTGCCGACGAATCAGATGACTCAATAGACAGTATGCCAGACGAAAGTGCGGTAATGGACGATGATGATAATATCGATACTAGTATTCCATCAGAGGTTGCGCAAGTATCATTGAATGCAATTTCTCCTGAGACATTAAAGACCTTTGTTGCTGTTGTTGATTTAGTGCGCCGTCAGTATGTTGACGCGGTCAATGATGAGGAGTTATTTAATAATGCAATGAGCGGTATGTTAACTAAGCTCGATAGCCATGCTGAGTTTTTGGATGCGGAGGCCTATGAAAACCTACGCGCTTTTACCGAAGGGGACGTAGGTGATATCGGTATCCAAGTTACTTATCAGCCAGAGGTGGGCTATTGGGTCATCACAGAAGTTATTGATGATTCGCCTGCAGATGAAAAAGGCATCGCGGTAGGCGATTATTTACACCAAGTTGGTGAATTCAAACTTGACGAAAATCGGCAAAGTAATGACGTTGAGCAGCTATTAACAGGGATTGCTGGTACCCAAGTAGATATCATCACTTCTAAAGCGGGTCGCCGCAAGCACACGACGACATTGCAGCGGAATAATAGTCACCCTCAAATTGTCGAGACAAAACTCGTCGATGGCATTGCGATTGTTAAACTACCTGCATTCCAGAACAATAGCCGTGAAAAGCTGTTGGAAGGTTTGATTAATTTAGATGCACCTATCTCAGGTATTTTACTTGATTTGCGTGACAATCCGGGCGGTGTTCTTACATCGGCGGTGAGCGTTGCCAGTTTATTTATGAATGATACCGATGTGGTACAAGTACAAGCACGTCAAGACAAATCGCGCGTACTAACTACCCAAGGGGATGCGATACTTAACCCTCTACCTATGGTTGTTCTACAAAATCGCTACTCGGCATCAGCGGCAGAGGTTTTGGCCAGTAGTTTACAGGCACAAAAACGCGCTACTATCATCGGTGAAGTAAGCTATGGTAAAGGCTCAGTACAGTCAGTCATACCACTCAATGACGAGCAAGCAGTCAAGTTGACAGTAGCTAACTATATGACAGCATCAGGCAGGCAGATCGATGTCATCGGCGTTGAGCCTGACATTACTTTGTCAGGAAGTGAGAGCTCATGGGAGCAGCAGGCGCTGGATTTATTAAAACCCCGCGCGCTCGATTCTGGCATCCGCTTCATTCGAAAGACTACTGCAAATTAGTATATTGTTGATAGATTTAACAATATACCGTCAGGCAGCCATTGAATCTCTGAAATAAAAATCCAATGGCCCGATAGAAGACTTACTCAGATTGATCTTCTGCAATTTCTAACTTTTTCATACGATAACGTAATGAGCGAAAAGTCGTCCCAAGTAGTTCTGCTGCTTGGGTTTTGTTCCAGCCAGTTTGTTTGAGGGCTGTGATGATTAATTGCTTTTCTTGTTCCTGTAGATAATGCTCCAACCCTTGGGCTGGCAATTGACCATCAAGCGGTTCTTGCAGGCTTGTAGTCTCATTCTCTTTTGGTTGAATAGGACGATGGAGGGGTACTTTCTCATTCGTATCACTTGAGCTGGTTGATGGTTCTGTATTATTGGGCACTGAGCGCTGTATCATTGAAGGGTAGTGTTGGGTATTAGTACGATAAGGGTGCAAGTTGGTTGTTTCTTGCTTGTGCTTTACCGCCGTTATCTCACTGTCAGATTGAAGAGTCTGTTCACGGTTTTCTATTGCTTTAAACATTGTTTGGGTCGTTGGTCGAGATTGTTTTTGCTCATTTGCGTAATGGTTAGATTGTTGCGCATTGCTGTGAGCTTGCGTATCTTTAAGGTCGTGACTAACATCAGGTAGGCCTAAATGACTGATATCAATGTCCGAAGTTTCCGCCAACGTCACTGCACGCTCAAGTAAATTACGTAGTTCACGAACGTTACCGGCAAAGTCATGACGCTGCAAACGTTCGCTGGCTTCACGCGTGAGAGATGGGGGTATCTCTAGCTGCCACTCAGCAGAAATCATGGCTAAAAAATGCTCTGCTAATACAGGTATGTCATCACGTCGATCATTCAATGTCGGTAGCTTAAGCTCAATCACATTGATACGATAATACAAATCTTGTCGAAATGCGCCATCCTGTACCAAGCGGCTCAAATCTTTATGAGTAGCGGATAAAATGCGGATATCTACTGGTACTTCTTTGGTGTCACCAATGGCCCTCACGGTCTTTTCTTGAATAGCACGCAACAGCTTCACCTGCATCGCTAATGGTAAGTCTGCCACCTCATCTAAAAATAAAGTACCGCCATTGGCTTGCTGAAACAATCCCTGCTTGTCAGCCACAGCCCCTGTAAAACTGCCTTTTTTATGACCAAAAAACTCTGACTCCATCAGCTCAGAAGGTATTGCACCGCAGTTCACTGGTACAAAGCTGCCATCTCGTCGCGGACTTAAATCATGAATCAGTCTAGCGACGACCTCTTTACCTGTACCAGACGCACCAGATAAAAAAACAGGTGCTTGTGAGCGTGCCAATTTTAATATGGTGTTTTTAAGAGGGTGCATGACCGCAGAATCACCGATTAGCCTAGCGTCCAGCATCTTTTGCTCAGGTGAGGATTCAGGCGTGGCTTGTGCCCCATTATCCTGATGAATAACCTTTAGAGCGTTTTCTACCAATTGACGTAATCTTGGTAGCTCAAGTGGTTTATTGACAAAATCAAAAGCACCAAGCTTCAGTGCTTCAATGGCCAGATCCATACTTCCATGAGCAGTGATGACGGCTATCGGTGTATTCGAGCTGTTGCTGATTTCTTTGACCAGCTCCAACCCTGAGCCGTCAGGTAGTTTCAAGTCAGTGAGGCAAAAATCATAAGTATTGTCTTGCCAGTATGATCTTGCTTGCGCCAAAGTATAGGCTACATCACTTTTGATGCCCATTTTAGTCAAAGTGATTTGCATCAATCGGCATAGATCCACTTCGTCATCAACGACTAGCGCGCTTGTTGTCATACATTATCTCGTCAAATTCAATGGCTGCAAAGTATTAATAGCTAGGTCTAAATAGGGGTAAACTTCTTTTACAAAAAAAATTGTAAATCACTCATGTACGGTGGCTATTAACTACCAATATGTAATGTTCAAACATTTGTGATTAAGTAGTATTTTGATTTATGACTGGGATTAATAAAGATTTTCTTCCACGGCTTGAAAGATATTTTCAGAGTCAATAGCAGGCGAAATAAAACGAAAACACGTTTTTTCATGTTCAGGAATATAGAGCAAACGTGCCTGATTGGCTTCACAAAAGGCTTGCGATAAATATAGTCCCAAGCCCGTGCCAGCTTTGTCTGTTGTAAAAAACGGATTAAACAAATGTTTTAAATCCTCAGTTTTAATACCATCACCATCATCCAATATGTCAATTATAACATCGCTGTCTGCACAGTAAATCTCGATTTCTACGTAAGCGTGAGGATGGCTATAGCTGCTATAACGCAAGCCATTGTTGATCAAATTAATCAAAATTTGTTCTAACTGGTGAGGATCAAATGATATGGTTGGTTGGGTTTTTACATGCAGAAAAATGTCGTGCCCTTGAAAATAATTATCCAAAAATACTGGCATCCACTCAGCCAAAACAATGGCTTGCTGAGAGGCCGCTTGCTGGCGAGACAGTTTTAAAATATCTTCAATAATACGGTTGACGCGTTTGGTTTGTGAAAATATCATTTCATAGAGCTCATGATTGCCCGTCATGTTGACATTTGATGCATTTGCCTCAATTTCGGTCAAGTCTTCCATCAGTAGTTGGCTGGCTTGTGAGATGGCAGCTAGAGGATTTCTAATTTCATGAGCAATACTGGCAGTGAGTTGTCCTAACGACGCCAGTTTTAATTGTTGGGCGCTGGCCTGCTCACGGCGTAAGTCTTCCAATAGGATTAATTTGCTATCATCTTTTAGCGGGATGATTTGTACGCGTAGCTTACCAAATATCGAAGCGTTTGCCACCTCAGGCACATCGTACGTAAACGTACGCGATTGTCCTGTTGCCACTGACAAGCAAGCTTGGAGTAGCTGAGAATGCTGTTTGCTAAGTTGTTGTTTAAAGTTAGATAGAATGGCATGAGGCGTATCGCCTCTCATTTCTTTTATATCGGTTGAAGTGCTAGATGCAGGCAATGATGAATCTTGTGTGATACTGAGCAGTTGGTGGGCCGCAAGATTTGCAAGGACGATATTCTGTTTGTCGATGACAATCACACCATTGACCATTTGTGTAATCACTTCTTGATTGATGACATTGAGTCGTTCAACCTCTTTGGCATGACTTTGTGCAACTTTCTCAAGCTGTACCAAACGTTGTGAGATAGACCAACTCAAACCCCCTACTGCCAAGAAGCTTGCTGACATCAGCAAAGCATCACCCAAATTGGCCAAATTCATACTATTGGCAATGGCATAAAAAAACTGCTGATAGATAACAAAAATAATAGCCAACAAAGTGATAACTAGCGCTTGTGAACCATGCAATAGCATAAAGCTAGCGGCGACAACGACCATATAGAGCATGGTCAGTTGTAAGTCCGGCTCACCTGCTGTATACAGCAATAAGCTTAATATAATAACGTCTAATACGAGCCCAAACGCTAACTGTCGGCGCATCTGCTTTGTGACAACGTAAAACAGCCCGAGCAAAATCAAGCTCAGCATCACATAAAAGCTCAGGGCTGTTTGCTGTAAAAAACTGGGGAGAGACGCGCTATCACCGGCGCGTGCAGATATATATACCATCAGCATAGAAAATATACTGACGACAAAACGATAACTGCTGTAAATAATGCCTAGTCTGCGCAGCTGCGGCAAAGGAAGTGTATCATCGTGGTGTAAATAGCGACTGATGGCAGAAATGATGGTGGTGGCAGGTTTCATAAATTGACCATGATGACAAAGGAGATACTAAGCAACTTATGGTTGAATCAAACCATGGCGAATGGCCAAATGCGTTAATTTTACATCACTATCAACGCCAACTTTTTCATAAATACGATAGCGATACGTATTGATGGTTTTGACGCTGACAAATAATTGGTCAGCAATCTGCTGCGGGCTTTGGCAATTGACCACCATCATAGCCACTTGCTTTTCTCTATCACTTAACAAATCAAAAGGCGAGCTGGCATTATCAGACAATAAGACGTCCGCCAATTGTTCAGCAACGTCTTGGCTAAAATAACGACCACCTTGATAGATTTTTTTGACAGCGCGTATCATCTCATCAAGTGGCGTACCTTTTGTGATATAACCATTTACACCAGCTTTGATGAGCATTGAGGGATAGGGCTGTGCAGACATACTACTAACAGCTAAAATCTTGATACCCATATCGAGCTGAATCAAGCGTTTGGTCGCTTCAAGACCACCAATATTAGGCATGTTGACATCTAGCAATACCACGTCAGGACGTAACTGCTTGGCCTGCTTGATTGCCATATCACCGCTATCTGCTTCCCCCACTACTTCGATATCGGGGCTGTCTGACAACATACGGCTAATACCCATCCGTACTAAATCATGATCATCGACCACCAACACTTTAATCATAACCATACTCTTTATCGTTTGTCAGAATGAATGTTTTTACAAGGATTAAATAACAGAAAAAACAAAGTTAACATAAGCCGTTTTTTGATTTTAAATACAGTTTTTTATTTTAAATACATAGGATACGGCTAATATGCTGTATCAATATCTTCATTTAATATAATAAAGTACAAAGAATCATAACATTCTAAGTTAAGTTATATTGCTGTATTGTTAATCAGTGTTTCTAAAATATAAATCAGTTGTATCAAAGTTTGAATGAAGCTAAAAAAAACCGTTAAATCAGTTTGATAGATTAAACTTAAATGTAAACCATGATACACTAAAAATACAAAAGCTCTATGTGAGTACTTACAAACACATCTATAAACGCTACGTACGTTCTTGGCGTCAGGCAGTATGTAACTGGCGTGATAGCGACAGCAGGAGGCATAATGAAGCAACTACTATTAACCAAACAGCAATTGATCGCTGCTATGATTTCATTGAGTTTGGGCAGTGTTGCACAAGCCGCACTTACAATTAATGGTAGCACTGAGACAGCTTCTAGTGCACGCTTGAGTTGGGGCGGTGCTGATAGCTTGTCTGAAGCGCGTAACATCATGTACAAGTCTAATGGCTCTGCTATCAAAAAAGTCGACAACGGCTATGGTACGACCAATATCACAAATAGCAGCAGTTTTGCTAGCAGTAACAATACCGCTCGATACAATACGACTTATCGCGGCGCATTTGGTAGCAGTGATATGATCCCAATCAGTACAGACTCGCGCAGTGTCGCGGTGATTGATGCTGAAACGGGCGAATCTATCTACGAAAAAGACGCTGACATCGCGCGTCCTATGGCCAGTATTACTAAAATAATGACAGCCATGGTTGTGCTAGATGCAGGTCTCGATATGCGTGAAGAAATCACGCTTGATCCAGAAGACTTTGTAGGGCCTAAGCGCGCCAGCTCACGCCTAAAATCAGGTGACCGTTTAAACCGTGCCGAGATGCTATTGATGGCTTTGATGAAGTCTGAAAACCCAGCCGCAAAAAGCTTGGCACGTAACTATCCAGGCGGCTACAATGCCTTTATCCGTGCGATGAACAGAAAAGCACAAGATCTAGGTATGACTACTGCGTTTTTCGGTGATCCAACGGGTCTTGATAAGCGTAACGTTGCTTCATCGAATGATTTGGTAAAAATGGTTCGTGCTGCTGGCAACTACGATGTGATTCGTCGCTTCTCTACCACCAAGAGCTATGACTTCTTTGTTTCAAACTACTCAAGTGGTAATCGCACTTATAAAGCGAACAACACTAGTAGCTTGGTTCGTGCAGGTGATTACCCAATCGGTATCTCAAAAACAGGTTTTATTAACGAAGCTGGGCGCTGTGTTGTGATGGAAACGCGAGTCAATAATCGCCCTGCAATTATCGTCATCCTAGGGGCAAACAGCTCAGCAACACGTTGGGGCGATGCTAAAAACATTCTAAACAGCTTGGCGACACGTCGTACCGTATAGACGCGCTGTTTTAAATATGTAAAAAAGGCTGTTATATCATATAACAGCCTTTTTATTGTGTTGAGTTTAAGATTAAGGATCTGCCCTATGAACCAGTCATCAACCTCATCTGCGATACCCAAGCTATATTTGCTGACCAATGATGATGAATTTGAATTGTTGTATCAAAAGTTAGATGCCGCCTTATCAACAGGGCTAATCGCATTGTTGCAGATTCGGCGCAAGCAAACACTTAGTCTGCCAGATGGTCACATAACGCTTTATGAAGAAGCCAAACAGATTGTTAAGCTGGCCAAAGCACATGACGTTCCAGTCGTTATGAATGATGATATTGCAATAGCAGCCAAGCTTGGTATTGGTGTACACCTTGGACAAGGAGATGGCAAAATTGGTGATGCTTTGCAGTCTCTTGAATCGACTCAAATAATTGGTCGAACTTGCCATGGGAATATTGAATTAGTCAAAGAGGCAAAGGATGATGGTGCAAGCTACGCTGCGATGGGTGCCATATTTAATTCTACCACAAAACCGAATGCTGATATTATCTCGCGTCAGAAGTTGACTGAAGGCTGTCAACAAGACATACCTATATGTGTGATAGGCGGATTAACTGCAGAAAATATTTCAGAGTTGGCAGGCATACCAATTGCGCTTGTGGCGGTAGTAGGCGATATTATGGATTTGCCTGTAGAAAAAATCGCCGAGCGTTGCTATCAATGGCAGCAGGCACTTTCTAAATGGAAAACACCTGCTGTATAAAATGTGTTCTAGATGAAATTTATTAGCTATTCAGCATGTTCCATACACAAAGTAGCGTAGGGCAGCGCTTCTAAACGTTGCTCTTCAATCGGTTCACCGCAAACCTCGCACTCGCCATAAGTACCATTTTCTATACGACTTAAGGCATTTTCGACATAGATTAGGCTCTGACGCGCTTCGGCCATTAAATTTTTGCGCATATCATTTTGACGATAGGATATAGCCTGATCTTCCCAGTGCTCATTGAGATCATCTTGTGGATTTTGGATATGATCTTCGATTTTGTCAATGCGAGACTCGTACTCATTTTTTAGTTTTAATAGATTTTGCTTTGCAGTGTCTAAGTCGATACTCATTGTGTTCTCCTAAAAAGTTATTGTTATTGTCAACGCTTCTATCATAAAGAGCCTGACTGCTGAGTACCACCACGAAATGTTACTGTTTATTGAATGAGTTCAAAGCTAGCAGTTACAACCGTTTCCTATCAATGCTGGAGTAAAATTACTCACTCAATATTTTCATGTTTTTAAAAATCGTGAAAGTTTGCTTGTGAGCATCTCATAGAAAACTGATAGAATACACCGCCACTGATTTCTACTCACTTATCTGTTCCAGTAACTTGGTGTGATAGTTAGTATAAAGACTCAGTGATGAAGACATATAAAGATAGCAAGTGTGCAGTCTAATAAGGCTCATTGTTAGAGCAGATATAGTAAATGATAGTTAAAAAATTATCAGTCATATCAATCATGATAGTACTCGTAAATTAATAGATATATTGATGCATAGGAGCAGGCAATGAATTTTTTGCGTATGAGCGAGCTGAACTTAACCGACAAAGTGGTATTGATCCGAGAAGATTTAAATGTCCCTATTAAAGACGGTAAAGTCACCAGTGATGCTCGCTTACAAGCAAGTCTACCTACTATTGAGATGGCGCTAGAGAAGGGTGCTGCTGTTATTGTTTGTTCACATCTGGGACGCCCAACAGAAGGCAATCCTGAGTCTATTTATTCATTGGCACCAGTTGCTGATTATTTGACAGACAAATTGGGCTCGCAATTAGCGTCACCAGTGCGCCTGAATAATGACTACCTGACTCAAGGCGCTGCTGTAAAATCTGGTGAAGTCGTACTACTAGAAAATGTGCGCTTTAACGATGGTGAAAAGAAAAACGATGCGACGTTAGCAAAAAAATACGCAGATTTATGTGATGTCTTTGTCATGGATGCCTTTGGTACCGCGCACCGTGCGCAAGCATCAACAGAAGGCGTGACGCAAGCGATGCGTCAAGCAGACAAAACTGTTTGTGCAGGGCCTTTGTTGGCAGCTGAGCTTGATGCCTTGAGCCTGGCGCTTGAAACACCAGCTCAGCCTATGCTTGCCATCGTTGGCGGCTCAAAAGTGTCTACCAAGTTAGAAGTGCTACATAGCTTGGCTGAAGTCTGTACACAGATTATCGTTGGTGGCGGTATTGCCAATACTTTCTTAGCGGCGCAAGGACATAGTGTGGGCGCGTCGCTGTACGAAGCAGATTTGATCGATACTGCGCGCGATATCATGACCAAGACTGAGATACTACTACCTGAGTATGTGGTTGTTGCTGATAAAGACGACATCGATTTTGCTGACTTTACTGGCTCGTTGCAAAAGGCAGTTGCGACAATCAAGTCTGTTGATGCCATTGGTGATAACGACATGATATTGGATATCGCGCCAGAAAGCGCGAAGGAACTTGCCGATGCTATTATCAATGCAAAAACCATCTTGTGGAATGGCCCAGTCGGTGTTTTTGAAGTTGATGCTTTTGGTCAAGGGACACAAATACTAGCAACAGCTGTAAGAGACAGTGACGGTTTTTCAATTGCGGGTGGCGGTGATACCTTGGCGGCTATTGATAAATATCAAGTCGCTGATGGCGTCAGTTATATGTCAACGGGCGGCGGTGCATTTTTAGAATTTGTAGAAGGTAAAGTGCTTCCAGCAGTTGCTGCATTACAAATTAACGCTTAACTAATTAACGTTACTCAGTATTTTCGTAACACTAGACGTACAACTAATAGTAAACATCTAAGGTAGTCTGTGAAAATAATATTTTGACTTTCATTTGGCTTATTTATATTGGTATAGCTAAAATTTATAGTCATTGATTATTAAGCAGTAATTATTTGTTTCTACACTGAAAATTATTATTGCATGTCTCATTCGTACTCTATAAAATAGCGCGACCATGTATCTTGACATGCATTATTTACGAGAGGTTTATTATGTTAAAACGTCATTTGTTACTTGCTAGCATACTTGCTGGTACTTTTGCAGTTACTGCATGTAGCCAACAAACAGAAGAGAACACTGAAGCTGCTGTTGAATCAGCTGGCGATGATGCTGCTGCAAACGCTGATGCCGCTGCTGCCGAAACAGACGCTGCTGCTGCTGAAGCTGAAGCTGCTGCTCAAAACGCTGGTGCTGAAGTTGCTGAAAGTGCAGACACTGCTGGTGCAGCTGCAACAGACGCTCTAGAGAACACTGGTGATGCTATCGCTGAAGGTACTAACACAGCAGTTGAAAATACTGCTGAAGCAGTTGCTGACGGTGCCAATGCTGTTGCTGATGGTGCTAACGATGTTGCAGTTGATGCAGAGCAACAGTACTAAGCTACGCAATAACTAAGCGATATAATGGCTGAAATTTTTGAATACTATCCACTGTTAAGTCATTCATTATAATAGCCATTGCTTTATAAGCCTCTAAATACTAGAAAAGCCTTGGTGATTGCCAAGGCTTTTTGCGTTCTGTGCTATGAGTATAATAGATAAAATGGTTCAGTTGTTGTAGACACCAATGAGAGAAAGAGACTGATTAGACTGACAAATAGTCAGGCAACCGCTACGAAGACAGCACAATTTTTGCTATAATCACCGCGTGATAATCATATCCCAAATGAGTCAGACTTTGACTGATATATATACGGTCAGTATGGTCGAGCAGATAGCGGAATAATTGTTACAAAGCTGCATTTAAAATACTATTCAAAATCCAATCAGAGAGCGTCTTATGGCCCTAATATCCTTACGTCAACTTCTAGATCATGCCGCTGAACACAACTACGGTGTTCCTGCCTTTAACGTCAATAACTTAGAGCAAATGCGCGCAATCATGATGGCTGCGGATGCTTGTGATTCACCTGTTATTGTTCAAGCCAGTGCGGGCGCACGTAACTATGCAGGGTCGGCATTTTTGCGTCATTTGATTATTGCTGCTATCGAAGAATGGCCACATATTCCAGTGGTTATGCATCAAGATCACGGTATGTCACCAGCTATCTGCCAGCGCTCGATTCAGCTTGGTTTCTCATCAGTTATGATGGACGGCTCACTTGGTGAAGATGGCAAAACGCCAATGGATTATGATTACAATGCCAGCGTCACTCGTGAAGTGGTCAAAATGGCACATGCGTGCGGTGTCTCTGTAGAAGGCGAAATCGGTTGCCTAGGTAGCCTTGAGACCGGTATGGCAGGCGAAGAAGATGGCTCTGGCGCAGAAGGCGTATTAGATCACGAGCAGCTTTTGACCAGTGCTGATGAAGCTGAGCAATTTGTAAAAGACACCAATGTTGACGCGCTAGCGATTGCTATCGGTACGAGTCACGGTGCTTACAAATTCACGCGTCCACCGACAGGCGATATTTTGTCGATTGAGCGTGTAAAAGAGATTCATGCCCGTATTCCTAACACGCATCTTGTCATGCATGGCTCTTCATCAGTGCCGCAAGTATGGCTAAAAGTCATCAATGAAAACGGTGGTGATATTGGCGAAACGTATGGTGTACCGGTTGAGCAGATCGTAGAAGCGATCAAGCATGGTGTGCGTAAAGTAAATATCGATACCGATCTGCGTCTAGCATCAACAGGCGCTATCCGTGAGTTCTTGGCAAATAATCCAAGCGAATTCGATCCACGTAAATACTTCAAAGCGTCTATGGTCGCGATGTCAGATATCTGCACCAATCGTTTTGAAGCGTTTGGTTCCGCTGGTCAAGCGCATAAAATCCGTCCAATTAGCCTCGAAGGCATGGTCGATTTTTACCAATAAGGCTAGGCGTATATAAGCAATAGACCATGCTAGTGAAAGATGGTCTTGCATAATGAATGGCAGCGGACTTAACTTTATAATAACCAACAGAGGTGAGTGATGATTGGATTGATTACCGGACAGGTGCAATACTTAATGGCGCCAACGGCTTGTATCATGACAACCGCTGGTGTGGGTTATGATATCGAGCTGCCATTGCCGTCATTTTGTCAATTGCACCTTAACGAGCAGGCGAGTATTTGGACACATTTTCATGTACGTGAGGATGCGCAACTGCTCTATGGTTTTATTGACCGTAAAGAGCGCGATGTCTTTCGCCAATTGATTAAGATCAATGGCGTTGGGGCAAAAATGGCATTGGCAATGCTGTCTGCAATGTCAGCGGCTGAGCTAAAAATGCATGTTGAGCAAGAGTCGGAAACGGCACTAACTCGTATCCCCGGTATTGGTAAAAAGACGGCGCAACGTTTACTTATCGAGCTCAAAGACAAGTTAAAAAATATCGAAGTGGACAACGGTTCGTTTGAGCTCATGCCTCAGCAAACCGCTGTTTCTCACGACGGCAGTATCATTGCTGAAGTAGAAGGGGCGCTGATTAGCTTGGGCTACAAAGAAAAAGAAGCTCAGCTAGCCATCAAAGCGGCTAAAAGTAAGGGTGACACCTTTGTAGATACTCAGGGCTTGTTAAAAGCGACCTTACAGCAGTTGTCTGGTTTCTAAGATCACGTTCCAAAGTCATCTATCGATAATAACAAAATAGTGCATTTAACAGATAAGCGACATTGAGTGTCGCTTATTTTCGTTTTGGCGCTTGTTTAATGAGGTTTTGCATGACTTATACGCAGCGTTTGGTTATGCTATTTATTACCTAATTTTTTAATATAATGACAAATTCTATGATGCAAGATCGCTTAATTAATCCGCTAGAAGGCGCGAACGACGCTCCTGACGCCAATATCCGACCAGCATTATTGGCTGAGTATATTGGTCAGCCAGTGGTGCGTGAGCAAATGGAGGTGTTCATCGGTGCGGCTCGTGGCCGTGATGAAGCCTTAGATCATACGCTAATATTTGGTCCACCAGGGCTGGGTAAAACGACCCTTGCCAATATTATTGCACGCGAGATGGGTGGCAATCTGCGCTCCACTTCAGGGCCTGTGCTTGAACGTCCAGGGGATTTGGCTGCTATGCTGACCAATCTAGAAGCGGGTGACGTATTATTTATTGATGAGATCCACCGTTTGAGCTCGGTCATTGAAGAGATACTCTATCCAGCGATGGAAGATTTTCAGCTGGATATTATGATTGGTGAAGGGCCTGCCGCACGTTCTATTAAACTTGACCTGCCACCGTTTACATTGGTCGCAGCAACTACCAGAGCTGGGCTATTGACCTCACCATTACGTGATCGTTTTGGTATTGTCCAGCGCCTCGAGTTCTATAATATTGCTGATCTCACAACGATTGTCAGTCGAGCAGCACGCTTAATGCGTGTACCAATGAGTGAAGATGGCGCTATAGAGATTGCCCGCCGTGCCCGCGGTACACCAAGGATTGCTAACCGCCTGTTACGCCGTGTGCGTGATTATGCTGAAGTCAGAGGTGATGGCAGTATCAATGGGGCGATTGCAGGTAGTGCGCTAGATATGTTGGCAGTGGACAGACGAGGACTCGATCATCTGGACAGACGATATATCGAGATTTTGCATGAGCGTTTTGATGGTGGTCCTGCTGGGGTCGAAGCCGTGGCAGCGGCAATGGCTGAGGATAGAGGTACGCTTGAGGACGTGATTGAGCCTTACCTTATTCAACAAGGGTATGTATTGCGTACTGCTCGTGGACGGGTGCTAACACAGATGGCAATTGATCAAATGCTATAAAGATAAATATTAGGGCGTTTTGAACATTCGCAAATAGGCACTGCTGATCGCTAAAATTGTTCCAGACAAGGCACAAAGCGACGATAATGCAGATGCCTTAGCGAGATTTGTAACGCAGTATGGGGCAATTTTAGCATCAGCCC